>CAYLSJ010000126.1:0-4020 GCA_964386655.1 uncultured Candidatus Bathyarchaeia archaeon
TGCACCTTCCACTATTGAGGGTCTAAGCTTCTGTGTATTGAAATGTTTCAGGAACGCTTCTTTTTTAGCCTTTAATTTCACAGTTCTCTGACGAGCTGCATCTTCCTCACGTTTGATTAGTGTGGACAGAGCGTCCTCTAAGGGCGTTGCTCTGATTTTGTTCGGTGTGCCAAGGATTCTCTCCGTCAAACCCAGTTTTTCAAGCTTGGGGATTATTCTGTAGACATCCTCGCGACGCACTTTGGATGCTTTCGCTATTTGACCGACCGAGGCCAGTCCCAGATGAGCTATGGCCAAGTAGACTTTAGCTTGATTTTTTGTTAGACCGAAATCTCGCAATACTCCGATATTCTTGTCTTCAGAAATCGAGATGGACAAGCTGTTCTCTCCTCAATGCGGTGCGTCTGTTACTGTGATGCAACAGCCACACAAACTTAAGAAGTCATTGTCGCTTATATTGTTATGTGTGAAAGGCTTGAAGGAACCAAAAGAATCGTTTTGATGTTTTCCAAGCTGCTCCTTTCTCTCTCCTCTCGATAAGGTAAGGCTCCTTCAAGCCTCGAACTCTCAAGCAACATGTGAACGCAGAGAAAAGGCTAGTTTGACAAGAATGACTTGTCGTCTTATTCCAAAATAGAAATAGCATATCACTAGAGGTGTTGCTGTGTTGCCACAGTCACACGAGTTTTTATGCTTCTAATCATTCTTTTGGTACGATATTGAAAAGGAGAAAAAAGAGATGAAGAACAAACTTGTAACGACAGTTCAAGCAACATTGTTGATCATCGCAGGCATTACTGTTCTGGCAAATATCAATTCAAGCCAAGCAATGCCATTAGCCCCGACATTAGATCCCATGAAGATACCTAAGTTCGTCAATCAATTGCCTATTCCGCCAGTTTACGAACCAACCATGATAACAGACGGCAACGGCAATGTGATTCGTCACGAGTACACTGTGAACGTAACTGAATTCTATCAACAAATACTGCCAACCGTCGACGAAAAAGGCAAACCTACCGGATTTTCCGCGACAAAAGTCTGGGGTTACGAAGGATTCGTCAACATAGGCGGGAGCATCGTTCCCTTCCACCATTCGCCCAGCGGAACCTTTGAAGCCACAAGAGGCATACCAGTTCAAGTAAAATGGGTAAACAACTTGGTAAACGCCACTGGGTACCCACTGTCTCACATGTTTCCAGTAGATCCCACACTCCATTGGGCAAATCCCAAAAACATGTCAATGATGCCTCCAATGCCATGGCCAACATATCCCCCAGGCTTCCCTGATGCGCAAACGCCAATTCCAATAGTCACGCATTTGCACGGTGGCGAAGTTCCGTCTGGTTCTGACGGAGGCCCAGAACAATGGTGGACTCCTGATGGAACACATGGTCCTGACTATGAAACGGTGATGTCGACTGATCCAAATGCAGCAGTCTATTATTATCCTAACACACAATTGCCCGCGACACTTTGGTATCACGATCACGCTTTGGGAATCACACGCATTAACGTGATGTCGGGACTCGCAGGCTTCTATTTGCTCAGAGACCCAGCTGATCCAGTGGCGGCATACTTGCCCAGTGTACAATATGAAGTTCCAATAGCTATACAAGACAGATCGTTCAACCTTGACGGCTCATTCTGGTTCCCACCAGTCGGTCTCGACCCCTCAGTTCACCCATACTGGCAACCTGAGTTCTTCGGGGATGTCATGATGGTTAACGGCAGGGCATGGCCCAACCTCAACGTAGAGCCAAGACAGTATCGTCTGAGACTTCTTGACGGTTCAAACGCCCGATTCTACAGCATATCCTTTGTTGACAGAGTCACAAAAGCAGTTGTTCCATTTGTCCAAATAGGGAGTGACGGCGGCTACCTCCCAGCGCCAGTGCCCCTAACCTCAGTGACCATCGCCCCTGGCGAAAGAATCGACATACTAATCGACTTCTCAGCACTCCCAGCAGGTAGCAAAATAATAATGAAGAACAACGCCAAGGCGCCATTTCCGAGTGGCACTGCACCCCACGGATCAACCACCGGGCAAATAATGCAGTTTACCGTTACACCCGGAACACCTGTGCCTCCAACACCACTGCCAAACCCCTGGCCGATAACAATGCCAACCTTTACCCCTGACACAACAGCAAAGCAGCTGACTCTCATCGAGGTTATGGGAGCACTCGGCCCGACAGAGATATTACTGGACGGACAAAAATGGGCAGCCCCGACAACTGAAATAACGAAAGTCGGGTCCACTGTAGACTGGGTAATAGTGAATCCAACAGCTGACACACATCCAATACATCTGCATCTGGTACAGTTTCAAGTTGTCAGCCGCCAGAGATTCAATGTCAACGCTTACATGACAGCGTGGATGGCCGCTAACGGCATGCCTCCGCTCGATCACCCAACAATTAACATACCGCTAGCCCCATACTTGAAAGGTCCAGTGATGGCACCAGCCCCGAATGAAATGGGTTGGAAAGACACTGTTCAGATGAACCCAGGGGAAGTCACGGTGATTAGAGTTCGCTACGCACCACAGGATGCAGTCATAACGACCCCAGGAGTCAACCTCTTTGCCTTTGACCCGTGGGTTGGACCAGGATACGTTTGGCACTGCCACATCTTAGATCACGAAGACAACGAAATGATGCGTCGACAACGAGTGACGCCATAAAACTGTGAATTAGAGACAGAATCCGCTCAGTTCCCTTCTTTTTTTGTTCCTCATTTTGCCTACATAGCCGTTTATTTCCTCAGGTATCTGATTTAGAGTTTCTACCGGCAGTATCAGGATCTCAATACGCTGCTTGGTTGACAGCGCGCGCTCTATCTCAAACCCAGAGCATAATTATTACGGCAAATCGTACGTGCACGCGAGTCTCAGTACTTCAGCTTTGACGCCATCTTGTACGTGCCTTGAGTTTCCCTTCGAAGAATGCCATCTTCTACAGAACGAAAATCGCGGTTTGACCTACTAATCTCTGTTGACTTGAACGCTTGTTGAAGCGTGCTCAGGGCGTTCTTTTCTTCTACTTTGATGTGAGCGACTATAATGCCGCTTGCTACCAGAAACTTTGGTAACCAATGTTCGTCCTTGGGGTCGAGCTTGATGATTTCGTTCAACATGTGGCGGGCTGAGCGGTGCCATTCCAGAGCTTCTAGCGACGCTAGCCTAGTTGCTTGATTTGTTTGCATGACCTTGAACAGCGTTTCCTCTTCGGCTGTTCCGTGGGCATCAAGCCTCTTGATTGCTTGGTTAAAGAGTTTGAGGCGAGTCTGCGGGTCGCTCGCTTTGGTGTTGGCTACGTTTCCCATGAGTCCTTTGAAAATTCTATGTTCTTTTCTTATCCATTCTACAAGAGTCAAACCCTTCTCACCCAAGATACTTGTCAAACCTTCAGGTATTTGAGCATTTATTGTTTTGGTTGGTTGATGGTTGGATAGATTCTATGCACACACACAAAATGCGCGCGCTATTACTAAACCCTCTCGATAAATTTGCCAAGATAAGCATTGAAGTTTGACTCTGCGATTATCGGAAGATAAGATCATAGCCTTCCGTGAACTTTTTCAGTGACAAGGCTTAACGATTTGGCGTAGTCCATGAAGGCAACCCGTAGCGCTTCGCTTTCATCCATGCCCAAGCTTTGGCAAATCCTCTCGAGAAGCTTCTTCTGTTCAGGCGTTAGGTAGACCTTAACTATCTTTCTGGCCATGCACGGGGCCTTCAAAGGTATCATACAACATTTCTTTTCTAAATACGTTGTTGTTGTAACTAACAACATTTCAAAATGGGAGTCTCAATATGCCATACTGGACACATAAGCAAGAGAGCAAACTCAAAGAAATAGCCAACCAAGGCAAAACTCTTGAAGAAATCGCAGAGCTTTTCCACCGAAGCCCCGAAGCCATCAAGCTGAAATTGCGGCGCCTTGGCGCTGTGATTCCGCAAGGGCAAAAAGAAGTTAACACAACACGCACACCGCAACAAACACTCGAGCCCTTGAA
>CAYLSJ010000127.1:0-3975 GCA_964386655.1 uncultured Candidatus Bathyarchaeia archaeon
GCCATAACTGGTGCCAGCGGTGTAACCTATGGCAAACGCTTGCTAGAAGTCCTAAAAGAAAGAAAAGTTGAAACACATCTTGTTGTGAGCAAGGCAGCGGAGAAGGTTATTCAACACGAACTTAAGCTTAGGAAGCAGGATTTTGAAAAGCTGGCTACTTGCAGCTATGACGTAGACGACTTCACGGCTCCTTTAATGAGCGGCTCTTTCAGAACCGACGGTATGGTGATAATCCCGTGCTCGATGAAGACCTTAGCTGGCATTGTACATGGATTCGCAGACAACCTGATTCTAAGAGCAGCGGATGTGACCTTGAAGGAAAAAAGACGCCTCGTAATTGTGCCTCGCGAAACACCATTGAGCGTCGTTCATCTGCGCAATATGCTTACAGCAGCAAGACTGGGGATTTCTGTCGTTCCAGCTATGCCCGCGTTCTACCACAAACCTGAAAAAATCGACGACATGGTCGACTTTGTTGTTGGCAGAGTTCTAGATTGCTTTGGTATTGAACATGAGCTGTTCAGGCGTTATTCTGGCATGAAGACAAGGAGCTAAATAGTAGCGTGAAGCTATCGCGCTTCGCCGTAGACAATGAGGAATCATACGGCATCCAAGCCAGTGAGAACCGCATCCTCAACCTGCCTGCTTTGGCGAAAACGCTGAATCATCCTTTTCCTCCGACTCTCGACGCTTTGGTTCTTCAAGGCATCAGTGGCTTAGTCCATGCTCGGCATCTTGTGCATACAGCGAACGCGAAAGAAAGAGAGAAGGTAACCATAAGCCAGAAGAACGTAAGACTGCTCGCGCCGCTTCTGTCTCCTCCAAAGATAGTCTGTCTCGGCTTGAACTACCGAGACCACATTAGAGAGCAGAACGCAGCTCTGCCAGACGACTTGATCATTTTCATGAAACCTCGAACTGCGGTCATAGGTCCCGGTGACACCATAGTCAAGCCAGCATTTGTACAGCAGCTTGACTACGAGGCTGAGTTAGCAGTCATAATCGGAAGGAAGGGAAAGAACATCAGCCTCAACAATGCTAGGCATCACATTTTTGGGCACACCTGCTTCAACGATGTTTCAGCAAGAGACATACAATTCAGAGACAAGCAGTGGACTCGTGGAAAGAGTTTCGACACCTTCGCACCTATTGGACCATGCATAACCACAACGGATCAAATGGGCAACCCAGACAGTTTGTGGATTCGTACGCGCGTCAACGGCGAGTTAAGGCAAGACTCCTCAACATCCAACATGGTTTTCAACGTTTACGAGATAATGAGCAGACTTAGCCAGGTCATGACTCTTGAACCAGGCGACATCATAGCAACAGGCACACCTGCAGGCGTAGGGTTTGCCATGAAACCTGAACCCAAGTTTCTCAAGTCAGGCGATGTTGTAGAAATAGAAATAGAGAACATTGGAACATTGAAGAATAAGGTGACGGAAGCTGGCTGAGCTACTTAGCTTCCATCTCCCTCAGCTTCATCTCAAAGACTTCCCACAGCAGCGCGATTGGAAGCTCCCCATTAGCCGTTATCGTGTCGTGGAAGAATCTCTCACTGAAGCGTTTGCCCATTCTCTTCTTGATGTCTGAGCGAAGTTGCAGAATAAAGTGTTTTCCAAGCAGGTACGATAGCGGATAACTAGGAGTCAATGTGTATCTTCTAACCTCAGCTACTGCTGCTTCTTTGGACATGCCCGCCTCCTTCATCAACATGCCAACTGCTTCGTCAAAAGCCATTTCTCCACGCGACAGTTTCACGTCAACGATTATTCTCACAGCACGCCATATTCCATCGTTAACCTTCGTTAACTGGCTTTCCAAGCTTTTAATGAAGCCGTGTTCAGTCATCATCTCCTCGCAGTAATGAGCCCAACCTTCAATGGTTTCAGTTCCATTAGCAAACAGGTGAACAAGTGAGCCGCGGTTAGACATAGCCCCTTGTAGAAAGTGACCTGGAAAGCCTTCATGAACAGCCGTGCCAAGAACACCTGCATAGTTAAGATGCTTACCCAAGTTCGCATGGTCTCTTGGACGTGTCACTACGTAAATGCCCTCCTGGCGCTTGTCAAATTTTGCGGGCATAATCAACGCTGCGAAAGGCAGAAGCGGAGCCATAAAAGACGGTGTCTCTATAACATGCAGCTTGTCATCGGGATACACTGTTGCCAGATCATTCTTAACCAAGAACTCCCTAGATTCCTCCATGGCTTTCTTCGTAGCTTTCAAAGCCTCTTCAAAAGTCACAGGAGCCTTAGCCTCAATCATCAACATGACTTCTTTCACAGTTTTCCCAGGCGCAATCTGTTTAGCTAGTCTTTCTCGTTTCTGTTTGAGTTCCTGAAGGTATTTGCCCCCGAGCTTGTAGATCTCGTCAGCTGTCATACCCAAGTGTCGCAGTCGTAGCCATTTGTCAAACTTCTCCTTGCCCAGCGCCCAGTCATTTTTCGCTTTGGGCAACAAAGCTTGCAGCCATTCCAGATGCTGCTTTATCGGTTGTTGAAGATCTACGCCTGCCTTCATGAGTCGAGTGTGAAGTTCATCAGAAACAACACCTTTTGTTGATGCTCCGAGAAACGTGAACAGGCTTGGGATCTGCTGGCAACTCTCAATTGCCACTTCAGTCCATAGTTTTACTGGCTTTGATTTCTCAAAGCGCGTTCTGAACTGCTCCAGATATTTAGGCAGTTTCTGCATTCTGGCAACTATTGCGTCAACTCTTTTCTCTATGGGTGCATAGTCCCGGGTTATCATAATGAAGAAGACGCCGCCGATTTCATCGAAAGCGTCTGGGTTTGTTTCCCAGACCCTATGCTCATGCACTTGGAACTTGGCTTTCTCGTACGCTTGCTCAAGTACTTTCCAGTCGATCTTGTGGTCAGGGCTGAGTTTCTCACATTCTATTGTCTTCTTCATTCTGTCGACCCATTCTTTGGCTACCTCCAAGCCTTCAAACACGTTCTTGCTGCTTCCTTCAGGCATTTGCCAATCATAGGGGTCGTGCAGACCATAGTATGTCGCATAGTGGGGATTGATGGTCATGAACTTCTGAAACATTTCCATGTTAAGCTTCTCGAATTTCACGTTTTCGCTCATTCCGTTTCGCCTTCTTGAGTTGCAGCACTATGCTAATGTGTGTTTATAACTTTTTTTAGCATCGTGTTCTTGAACTGATAGAATATTGTTCCATAAAACTCAAATCGTTAAACATCATAGTATTGATGCGCATGAAATTATAGGAGAAAGGAGAGAAAAGCATGTACTCAATGGCATTGCATCCATTTGGGAAAATGAACATCAAAGCAGCTATGCTAGTACCGATGCTGTTGCTCTCAATGTTCACAATAGCTCCTTTAGTCGACAGCCAAGTCGCTCCAAACATCGCCAAAATATCTCCAATATTGCTGAATGAAATGGCAAACGCAGGCGAATCAGTAAACGTATTGATCAAAACGCTAACAAAGGATTATTCAAGCGTGGTCGAGCAGATAAACGACCTTGGAGGCAAAGTCGGATTCCTCTTCAAGTATGTTACAGGGCTGTCTGCCTCTCTTCCCCCAAGCAAGATTGTGGAGCTAACTCAAAACAAACTAGTAGAAAGCATATACTATGATGACCCGGTGGAGTTGTCAGCGGACCAAGCCCAAGATAGCATGCTCTACGAGTCTCCAGTTGTGGAAGAAGAGTATGAGACAGTTGAGCTCGCTTCAACTGAAATATCGTCAGATGAACTCACCAACTATTGGAACACCATTGGCATGGGAGCGCAGTCAATCTGGCCGGAAACAAACATGGGCGCAGGCTCGCTGGCTGTGGTTATTGACACAGGTATATGGACTCCTCACTTCATGTTCGCGCCAAAAGTCGCCTTAGGTGAGATTGTAGGAGGAGCTGACGTAAGCCGGGACAACCTGGCTACCTATAACCTCTATCCCCCAACATGGCCTTATAACCCCAAGTATTTTGGCTGGA
>CAYLSJ010000128.1:0-3955 GCA_964386655.1 uncultured Candidatus Bathyarchaeia archaeon
GAAGGTAGTTTCAAAAGGCGGAGGCAAGGCGCTTGAGCCTTCTTCTACTTTGGAGTCTTTGAGGGTGTGTTAAGGTCAGTTCAGGAGCTTTTGGTGCATATTAACCTGTTTAGGCGGTTAGTGGCTTTATATAGGAGGCAAAAGTCCTTTACTCTGAATATTAGGATGCCTGTCTCTGAGTAGGATTGGTTAAAAGGATTCTTCGAAGTTGATGTATGTTTAATCCTTTTATTGTGTCTCCGTATATCTCGCATTTGTCAGTTTCATTCATCTTTTCTGGGCTGCGGATGATAAGCTCAGCTTCATTGTCTGAAGCTAGGGCTAGGTATATGTGAAGAGCTGTTTCAGTTCCTGCTCCTTTCGTGACGGCCTGCCACTCTGCCTTCTTGATTGCGAGACCATTTTGTTTTAGCCTTTCAAGCACAGTGTTGTGTTCTGAAGTGAAGGCTTCGATGTCTATGTCGCTGTTCTTGTGTGCTGTGCCTCGCCACACGCTGCCTACAAGTCTTGGGTGAAAATCGCCTAGTATGACCATTACTGAAAGCGCATCCTTTCTCATTTGAACGAGTCTTTCTTTTCTTGCTGAGCCTTCGGTCTCGTCTGCTATTCTGTCTAGTTCCTCTGCTACGTCTTTGTTGCTTGGCAGTATTCTCACTCCTAAGGTATCTGCTGCTCTCTGTTTGGCTTGTTTGTACTCTTTCTCTTGCTGAGTGTAGAGCAGAACAGCGGCTTCTTTGGCAACTTTCTCTTTAATGGAGTTGGATGGTTTGTTGTGCAAAACTTAGCCCTTGCAGCTATCCTGCAACAGCGGGTTCGGCGACTTGTTTCGGCTGGGCGACTAGTTTGGATTTGCGGATTCCAACGTGGCGCATGGGCGCAACTTTCTTTGCTTCATTGTAGATGTCAGACGCGATTTTTCCAAGCACAACTTCTTGGACAAACTGGTCGAAAGTGAGGGCTTTCGCTTTTTCTTCCACGATTCGTCTCATCAAGAAACGGATGGCATGTTCCTGAGTGGTTCTAATCCGAGTCAACGTGAAAGCACACACGGCAAGGCGTAGCCGGTAGTCGTCTTTCGTAGTTATGTTCTGAAGTGTATCTATCCTCGTGGTCTTCCTTCTGACTAGACTACGCAGATAATCGCGGCTGTATTCGTGTCCCTTAAAGACTGTGTGCGCCACTTTGCCCTCGATGTCAGACACTTGAAAGAACATTTTGAGATACTGATGTGCGAAATCATTAGTCAAATCGTATAGAGTGGCGTCAACGACTCTGCCTACAAGCTTCGATGCTTCATCAGCGGGAATCGAACCGAGCTCAGTTGAGCCGAAATACTGGGGAGCCACAATTGAGAACCAATCCTTGCTTCGCCACTTGTCACGCACTCGCTTCTTTGAAGACACGTGTTAGCCCTCGTTGCGTCTGAGAATTGTTACGTGAAGTATTAAAACCTTTATTGCCGCCTATGCCTTTGTCAACTTGTCCATTCCATTCATGTAGGGTCTCAGAACTCTAGGAATTACAACAGAGCCATCTTTCTGCTGATACTGCTCCAAAATCGCCACCATAGTCCGACTTGAAGCCAAAGCCGTGTTATTGACAGTGTGTACGAAACCAGCGGGTGCCATTCCCTTCTTCGCACGATATTTTATGTTCAGCCTTCTCGCTTGATAATCTGTGCAGTTAGAGTTGGAGCCGATCTCTCTGAAGACACCGTCAGCCATCCATACTTCAATATCATATTTTTTTGCCGCAAGATTCCCTATATCAGCGGTGCACACGTTTACAGTCCTGAAATGAAGCCCCAACTCTGAATACATCTCTTCAGCATTCTTCTGAAGCTCCTCAAACAGTTTCCATGAATCTTCAGGCAGACAGAACACGAATTGCTCAACCTTGTTGAACTGATGCACACGAAACAAGCCTTTTGTGTATTTGCCGTGAGCGCCTACTTCCTTCCTAAAATTGGTGCTGAACCCGACAAGCTTAATCGGAAGGTCCTTCTGCTCAATCACTTCGCTCATATGAAGCGCAGCAAGAGGATGCTCAGCTGTAGCCACCATGAAAAAGTCTTCGCCGTCAATCTTGTAAAGCTGTTGCTCGAAGAACTCGAGGTCAGTAGCGCCCATATACGCTTCACGTCGCAGCATAAAAGGAGGCTCAACCAACTCGTAGCCTTTCTTAGACATGAATTCCATTGCATACTGCATTATGGCGAAATCAAGCCGCGCCAAGGAACCCTTCAAGTAAAAGAACCCGTGACCAGCGACTTTAGCGGCTCTTTCAGCATCAATTAGACCCAAGCCCTGCGCAACTTCCAAATGATTTTTGGGCGTAAAATCAAACTCCGGCGCCTTGCCCACAACACGTATGACTTCATTTGCGCTTTCGTCCGTACCAACGGGCACTGATTCATGCAGCAAATTGGGCAACTGATACAGGAGGCTCTCAGCCTTTTCCTTGCGATCTTCCACCTCTTTCTCAAGCTTTTCAATTTCCTTGGGAAGGCTCTTAGCTTCCCTGACCTTGTGGGCTGTGTCCTTGCCTTCCTTCTTAAGTGTTGCAATCTGCTCTGTAACTATTCTTCTCTTATGTCTAAGCTCATTAACCCGCGTTAGGAGCTGTCTCCACTTTTTGTCATATCGTATTAAATCGTGCAAGAGCCGCAGTTTCTCAGGGTCGCCTCTTTTCTCCAAATTGCTCCTGACAAGTTCAGGGTTCTCACGAATCAGTCTAATGTCCAGCATAGCAACACATCAGCCGCAATTCGCAAACTTCCACTAATAACATGACTCTATAGTTAAGTTTTCGATTAAGAGATGTCATTACCAATGCACCTGCATTAATAGTGCATTGGACAGAAGTCTTTGGCGTCTGCATTCAGAGAGGACGGCTTCTCATGTTGAGGAAGAAAAAGCGCTGGTAGCTGACACCACGTCAGCACTTCCTCATAGCTTGAATAGATCGTTCCGCAACAGACACGGCGCTCATAAAATCATCAATGGTAGCAATAAAAGTCAGCAACTTTGCTCTGCACTCTATCCTAGTCAACACTTTTCTCCCTCGCCTAATGGTTTCTACACTCATGCCTTGTGGAGTTTTGATGTTGTCAGGCGACACTGCTTTAGCAACAGCTTCAGCCTCTTGAACCGCCTTGTACGCGAGCAAAATTCTAGCGTCCACGACTTTGAGCTCCAAGTTGTTCTTTAACCATTCCATCTACTGTTTTCGTGAAAGCATCAAGTTCGTTGATAGGCACTTGAGCTCCAGCTGCAATGTTGTGACCTCCGCCCTTACCTGAACACTTCTCTGCCGCAACCCTGAGAATCTCTCCGAGATTCAAACCTTTATCCACAACTGTGTCAATAGCCCGCGCCGAAATCTTAGCCAAATTCTCATTAGGCACAATTGAATAGGCAATGATGGGTTTTTCAGGCTTCGCTAAATTCGTCGACAAAATGGAAGAGATTGTGCCTATGATCTTATCATTAATGACACCTTCGCCACGCACAACATAAATGCTGCCCAACTCTTCAATACGGTTCATATCAGGCTCCATAAGCCAATTCAAATACTTCGTGATGGTTCGCCTATACTCCTCCAGTACAGCACTGGCTTCTTCAAACGCGGCTCCACGATCGCCCATACCCAAAGCCACACCCAAACTTGGCTTATCCATACGCCCAGTTGCATTCAGCACAACCGAAAACTCTCTTGTGTCACGAAGCGGAGTCCAAGGCTCCTCATGAGTCAATATATATACGCTTCCACGAAGGCTAAGTGCCATGTCGCCAGACAAACCACGTGACACCATATAATCAGCCAAAGCATTGAACAACTTCTTCTTCTCATCCTCAGCAAGATCACGCAACGCCCGCCATTTCTCCCCCTTCTTTGGCGCAATGCCCAAACTTGCTAGAAAAGCCAAACTCTTGTCTTCCTCGCCGCTCAGACC
>CAYLSJ010000129.1:0-3931 GCA_964386655.1 uncultured Candidatus Bathyarchaeia archaeon
ATGTAGCTGCAGTGTTTGCATTTGGATGGGCACTTGAATGTTAGCAGGAAGTCAGCGCTTTCGACTTGCATTAAGCTTTCACTTTTTGAGTGTCATCGGGCTGCTGATGGTATTTAAGCCGTAGCTTACATATAGGCATAGAGAACACAACTGAACAACTGCTTCAACCATTCAGCAAATGGTTTGGAGGGGCAGGAAGTGGAGCTGGATGAGGCTATCAGGGGCAGAAGAAGTATACGTAGTTTTCTTGAGAAAAACGTTTCAGAAGACCTAATCAGACAGATTATTGAAGCTGCTACATTTGCGCCGTCTGCAAAGAACGCGCAGCAATGGAGATTCACTGTTCTAACGGGTCACCCAAAGAAGGAACTCACAGATCTGTTCAGATCAGCATTGAACAAAGTCTGTGATAAGATTGGTCGACAAAACATGGGTTCCTCCTTCTCATCGTGCAGTATCATGGAGAAAGCCCCAGTTGTGATCATGGTCTGGAACGCGGGCGAGATGGGATGGGAAACAGAAATACACAGCGTGGCAGCTGCAATTCAGAACATGCTTCTTAAAGGATATTCTCTTGGGCTTGGAACTTTGTGGATTGGAGACATCTTCTATGCATACAACGCCTTGAAGAGGCATTTCTGCAAGCCATGGAAACTGACTGCAGCCGTCGCTGTTGGATGGCCTGCACATGTTCCGACCGCTCGTCCTCGAAAATCAGTAGATGAAGTCACTGAGTTCATGCATTGACTGAGTCTGAAGAAGACAGCATTAATGGTGCATGGGTTGAGCAAACAAAATAAGTGGGGGTTTCATCCTTCGAGAGAGGAAAGGAGGCAGTGTTCCCTAAAAGGAGTATTCGCTTCATCAACCCCCAGCAATCAGTGTGATAACATAGGAATATAGCTCTACCCTTTAGAACAAAAGAGAGCAAGCGCGTCTTGGAAAATGGCTATGGCAAGGCTCTGTCATGCAAACTGCACACAGAGCGAAGGAATTCAGGCACGATTCATATATTTAGATTCGGCTCATTCATGACTGGGCACAATGTCTCTGCTGTTCCTTCGGGTATGTTGAAGGCAAAGCATATCCTGAAACAGGTCCGACCACAACCAAGGTGAAAGTGGGTTTTCATGGAAAAACCATAGAAGACTCGTCCAAATAAGCCAAACCGTGATGAAACTCATCACCAAATCATCAGCAAACAGAGCTAGACGCAGCATGCAAAAACCAAAACAGACCACAAGAAACAATCTCTAAGCGTGATGATGACACTATAGCGCATGGTAACTTCATCACACACAACTTTCGGCACACATGTAGAAGAAGGCTAAAGCTGATGCACGCCTTCTTCTTTAAAAATAAAAAAACCCAGGAGAGCCACTTACATGGAGACACAGTGGTCTTGCTGACTAGCCTATTGCTAAGACGCCTTCAAACACCTTGTCTTCAGAGACGTTCAGCTCTCGAGCCAACCAGAACTTGAGAAGCTTCGTGTCGCGCGGAAACTCGCCATTGTACGTTAACACTCTGCCTTCCTTCAAAGCATCAGCCTGAAAGCTTTTCTCCGCCTCTTTAAACAGGAAAGAAACAGTCTCAGCGTCCTTAGCTAAAACCTTGAAGTCATCCCACTGCTTACAACGCACAATAACAGGTGGACCTCGAAGCGAGACCGCAGCCATCTCTTTAGGCGAGGACAACTCCTTAATGAGACTTGAAACCTCAGATTGAAGCTGCCCCAACCGTTCCTCAACCCTTGTAATCTTGGTTGGAACCTCACCACTCTGATTAAATTTCGAGGCAATTTTTCCCAGCTCATTTATGAGGCGGTCAAGATCCTTCTCATGCTCACGCAACACATTGATAATGAAGTCTACAGCTTCCAACGCCTCATTCTTGCTCGGTTTCCTCGCCAATCCTCAACACCACAAACGTCATCGGCACAACGTGGCAATCACGTATTATACTCATCAACTGCTTAAATAAACATAATGCATCAGCAAACAATATCCACACAGAAGCATCGACATACATACTGACAATAACCTTTCCCCATGCATCAAGCTCGCCACTGTTGAACGCAACAACAAAAAAAGAATAGGAAAGATGAGGAAGGCTCAGAGCTCTTTAGCCGGCACCGCGATCAATGTCTCAACCGTGTACTGCGTAGCGAACCCTGTCTCCATAATGAACTTCATTGCTGTGACTTCATCTGAAGCCTCAAACATGATAGCGCCATCATAGCGACCATAAGTGAAGTAGACGCCCTTGATCGTTATGCTTTTCGCTGGTTTCAGAGCTTTGAGATATTTTACAGCATCGACACCTTTGCCCTTAGGTTGCAGCAGCGAAATGAACAACATCCACAGGCACCAATCCAATGTTGTCTCACTGTGGACTTAAGCCTTCTCAAGCTCGCTCTCTCTGGTATCGCTCATAGTGATAAAGATATTCCTGAGCATAACCCACATACTCGCCAAAGTACTGCTTCCCAAAATCATAAAGAAACTGATACTGCCGAGGTGTTAAGCTCCTTTTCGATTTAGTTTTCTCCACAAACCGAGACTCAAAGCACTGCGAATAATGCTTAAGGAGTATGCGTTTCATCCAAACATCGATTGGAAACGCCTCAAGCTTGTCCAGCGAGAAAAGCAACACACAGTCTGCTACCTTGGGTCCTACACCGGGCAAAGTCATCAGCATTTTCTTACCTTCTTCATAAGGCATCGTTTTCAAAGACTCAACGTCAAAATCCCCTTTGTCAATCAGCCTTGCAGTCGCACGAACACTGACAGCCCTATAGCCCAGCTCACAGCGCCTCAGCTCATGAAGGCTTGCATCAGCCAGGGCTTTAGGCTCAGGAAATCCATGAAGCCGTCGTCCTTCAAACATGAGAGAGCTGCCAAAACGTCTGGAAAGACTGGCGATCATCTGTTTTATTGCTGGAATATTCTTGTACGTGGCGCAAATATAGGAGATCAAGCATTCCCAAGGCTCTTGACGAATCAAACGGAGACCATAGAACTGCTTAACAGCCTCATGCACATACTTGTCCTTCATGATTCTACTGTAAATCTTAGGCAAGTCGTCGTCTAAGCGGAAGTACGAGCTCACAAACTCTGTTTTCACGTTTTCTGAGAATGATGCCCTGAACTCTAAAACGCCATTTTTCTGCTGCACCCTCAAAGCTGTCTGACCGACTATGCCAATCCATGCATCGCCTTGCTTTTCCCATCTAAAAGTCTGCCCACAAGACAAGGTGTGGTCCAAGCTGAAAGGAGTCTTCGTCAAATCCAGCTGAATCTGCATAGCTGAAGCCACTCTTTTTATCCGAACACTGTCCAGTCAAAATTCTGCAGAAAGGGATTGCTCCTCCGCTCTTCGCCTATAGTTGAAACTGGACCGTGACCTGGATAGACCTTAACATAATCTGGTAGAGTGAGGAGTTTATTCTTCAGGGAATCGACAAGTTGACCGAGTGAGCCGCCTGGCAAGTCATATCTGCCAATGCCACCTGCGAACAAGGTGTCGCCTGAGAAAACGATGTCAGAGCTGAGCAGGATAATGCTTCCTCTGCTATGACCGGGAGTGTGTATCACTCTCAACTTGACGCTGCCAACTTCGATAACATCACCATCATGGAGTTCTTTGCCTGCTGGAGGACTGCTTAGCAATGGAGCATCGTACTCGTGAATGAGAATTGGTGCCTTTGTGTATTCCTTCAGGGTTCTGTTTCCACCATTGTGATCTGGATGTCCATGGGTATTGATGATATATTTGACTCTGAATCGATTGCGTTCGATTTCTTTGATGATAGTTCGTGCCTCAGACTCGTTGTCAAACCCGGGGTCAATGACCACAGCCTCACCGCTGTCTACGTCTCCGACAAGAAAGCAGTTAGCAGCCAGCATTCCAACCGTAAACATCTTCACGA
>CAYLSJ010000130.1:0-3925 GCA_964386655.1 uncultured Candidatus Bathyarchaeia archaeon
AAAGCTTGCATAAGAAAATACGGCGGCAAACCATTACGAACAGAATACTGTCACGAGTTGGCTCTGCGTCTCTTAATCGGCTGCTTGGCTTCGATGGCTGCTAAACACGACATAGGCGTCAATCCGCTGTTCAGTTACAGTGAGTACAACTACGTCAGAACGTATGCGATGATTGATTATGGAGCTAAACAAGCTGACAAAAGTCTTCAAAATATGGGCTACCTTCTGCATTGTTTCTCATGCCTTCACAGAGAGAGCGTTAAGGACCTGCCTTCAAACCTTAAATCTCTCTGCCCTGAATGCGGCTCAAGACTTCAAATTGCTGGTCCTTTGTGGCTAGGTTCACTGTGGGAGGAGAAATTCTGCGTCAAGGTCCGTGACGAGGCTAGACAAAGGAGTTTGCGCAATGAAGCCAGAATAAATGACATGGTTTTACGGATGATCGGAGAGGTCAACGCTCCAATTACATACTACGCGATTGACAAGTTGTGTGACAAGTTCAACCTGCGCGTGCCATCGATGTCGAAAGTCATCAGGGATCTGGCTGCTTCTGGCTTTCAAGCTGTGCCAACCCATTTTAGCCGCAAGGCTGTGCGCACCAATGCGCCCGCAGCTGTCCTAAGAGAGACTGTGGCTAAACTGACAAAGGTTTCTGAATCCTAGATGCAAGAAACCAATATAAGATAGGTTGCTGACGACTATCTCCAACGAGGCATCTTCAACTTGAAAATCAGGGTTTTCACATCACACAATTTTCACATCTTGCTCCTGCTCACTGTTGTTGCCTCTGTCGCCCTTAATTCAATCAGGTTTGAGGCGAAGGCTTCGCCTGCCTCCAACTACTATTACAAGTTCACGGTTGATCGAGAAGGATTTACGACTGTTGAAATCAACTTCAACAGCACAGATCCGTCGGGTGAATCATGGGTCTTTGTACCAAAAAATCTCTCGCAGTGGGATTATACGATAACAAGCGGCGAGATTACGACGTTTGAGACAGTTGAAACAAGTCGAGTGATTGACTACGATATCTATTTCTACCGAGCCTTCATTTTTCAGTATCGATTCACTGAGCTATTCAATATGACTATAAGGTTCGATTTTGACAATGGCGCTCTGATCATGGAGCCTCATGGAATATTTTATTCGCCTCAGATAGGGTTTAAGCCAGACAGCAACGGCTACGCTGAAGTGCTTTTCAACCAGGATTTTCAGATCAAGGAGAATCGCGCAGTTGTTGTTGGGGGCTCCCAATGGTATCCAGCCGAAAACGAAAACATTGAACCCCATCGAGTGCTGTTTCCACTGCAAGAAAACGTTGTCCGCCTTCAGGTAGAGCTTGACATAAACGCTGAGCCTGAGCTCACTACGCTTAGAAGCAACGATGACATGACTTTCGCCTTCGAAACAGTTAGACGCTATGAAAAATATGTGCGAAGTGTTCTTAGATTTTACGACAAAGTCTACAATCAGACTGCACGTTTGTTCAATGCAACGCTGAGCGAGGTTAGGGTCAAATGGTTTCTGCCAGACTTTCAGAGCCTGTTGACTGTTGGCGGTTACATCCCTATATTCGCTGGCGGGTTAGGTGAGATAAACATTAACGTTGTTTTCATCCGCACAGTAAACGGCACAGTTGAAGTCATAGCCCTCCATGAGCTGGTTCATCGTTTTCTCGATAAAGTTGGCATACGACCTAATGATCTTCTATGGTTTCATGAAGGTATGTCTCAGTTTGTAAGTGTCAATCTTGTCTCAAGCTTGAAATATGAAGGTGGGGATATGGAAAAAAACAATCTTGAAACCAGCTCGTCACAGTTGATCCAGAGGTTAGGTGGCGAGGACTTCGGTTCGATAAGTTTGCAGCGGTGGTCTCCAACCTCTCAGCCAGCAGATATTGAACTAGGCTGGTTGTATGCAGCTTCCTATTATGTGGTCAGCCGTTTACCCGAGGTTGTTGAGCGCGGCTGGTTTGAATATTATCAGAGCTTCTTCGAACTTGTCGGACAGTTGTCCCCAGCGTGGAACGGAGCTAAGATAGGAAACATTAGCGAATTGGCTTTGTACTTGAGCCAAGCCGCTAACAAATCAGTAGTGCCAACATTGACTGAACGCTGGGGCTTTAGAGCTGCTGATTGGTCACCACTGCAGGATCTAGTGAAGGAGGCCAGCAAAGTGGTAGGCGGACTGAACCCTGTTTTTCAACCTTACAAGTCGTTAGCTGACTTTGCGTATCAGCAAGCGTTGGTAAGTGCTGAGCATGAGGATTGGAACAGCGCCAGAAGTTTGCTTCAGCTCAGCATAACGTTGGCTAATCTTGCTCCTATCCTCACTTTTCTAACGATTGTTGGGATACTTGCGCTTCTGGTCTTTGTTCTTTCAAGACGAACGAGAAGACCGAGGAGTATGGTTCCTCCTCCGCCGCCAGAAATCCTGCAACCTTTGACGCAGAATTTGCTGTGAATGTTGCGCTATGTGCTGAGTCTCTTGTAGATTTCCGCTCGTTGTTCTTCAGCTTTCTTCTTGATATCTTCGAAGATGTTGTTTCCATGCGAGTCAATCGCTATGGACAACGGTCCAAAGTCTTCAACCTCAAACACCCAGAAAGCTTCAGGCATGCCTAAGTCTTGGAGCCACTCAACCGTTTTGACGCTCTTAATCGCTTTTGCTGCTAACACACCTGCCCCACCTGTGAAAGCGCCGTACACAGCACCATACTTTTGCATGGCGTCCGTTGTTCTTTTACCCATTCCACCTTTGCCTATGACCACGCGAACTTTGAAGGCGTTAATGAACTCATCTTCAAACTGATCCATACGTGTACTTGTAGTGGGTCCAGCGGCAACAACAATCCACTTCTCACCTTCTTTCCTCACAATTGGTCCACAGTGAAAAACAGCCAAGCCTTCAAGGTTGATAGGCAGCTTCTTTCCTTCTCGATGGTATTCCAAGGCTCTTTTATGGGCTTGATCTCTTGCTGTAACGATTGTGCCGGTCAAGTAGAGCACATCGTTTACTTTCAGCTTGCGCACATCTTCCTCTGAAACAGGAGTCTTAAGCTTGTAAATAGCCATGTTGCATTTCACCTCGCCTTGTGAGTCAAATACTCAACCGTGCCATCAATGTTAATGCGAGCTGTAGCCCTTCTCGCAGCCCAGCATTGAAAAGCCACTGCAACAGGATAAGAGGCTGGATGTCTATGAGCATAATCTACTTTCACGCCCAGCACTGTGAATTTGCCTCCTAAACCCATAGGTCCAATACCAGTTGAGTTAGCAGCCTCGTAAAGCTCGTTTTCCAGCTCTGCTAACTGAGGATCAGGGTTGGACTCGTTTAATGGTCTGAGCAGCGAGGCTTTGGCTAGTTTCATGGCTATATCCGCGCCCCCTCCAGCTGCTACGCCGACAATTGTTGGTGGGCATGGCATGGCGCCTGCTTTTATGATTGCGTCGATGGCGAATTTCTTTAAGCCGTTGACGCCCTCGCCTGGTGTTATCATGCCTATCGAGCAGACGTTTTCTGAGCCTCCGCCTTTTGGAAACGCTGTTATCTCTATTGCATCAGTCTGGTTGATTTCCCAGTTGATGTATGGGATGTAGCGGCCTGTGTTGTCGCCTGTGTTCTTCTGAGTGAATGGATCTACTGTGTTGGGTCGAAGCGGTATCTCCTTCGTGGCTCTTCTAGTCGCGTTTTGAAGAGCTGTTTCAATCTTATCCAAGCCTTTGGCTTCGGCTCCAGCCTTGACATAGAATATGATTATGCCCGTGTCTTGACACAAAGGAGTGTTTTCTTTTTCAGCTAGCTCGATGTCTTTCAAGATTGCCTCGAACTGGACTTTTCCGGCTTCACTCGTCTCTTCTTTGTAGGCGTGCTTCAATGCGTCTTTCACGTCGCTTGGCAGTTGGACAACAGCCAGCTTCAGCAG
>CAYLSJ010000131.1:0-3834 GCA_964386655.1 uncultured Candidatus Bathyarchaeia archaeon
CTCATGGATTCAACCTCGCCTCATAAATTCAAATCATACAACTTTTATATCTTGTGTATTACACCTAAGCAAACTCCATCCTTGCCGCTTGGTCAGCAACATTGTAGCTCACAAGCGGTATGAGCACAGAGAACAGAATGAGCCTAGTTGACCCGTTTCTCCAACCATGAGACATGCCTGCTTCAGCCTTAACTATACTTCCAGCATCCAGTTGGATGGTTTCATTGCCCTTGGTGAATGCTGCTGCACCAGTAACTACGTAAAAGATTTCGTCAGCCTCAGAATGCTTATGCAAAGCCACCTCCTGACTTGGCTCAAAGCATAAGAGACGCACAAGACCGCTTGAATTCTTTATAGGCACTCTCACGTACTTTTCTGACGAAAACTCCGCCAGCGACATTATCTTCAAGACATCCATTCATGTCATCCTTCTTGAAACACACTCACGATATCACAGTTACATGCTTTATGGCTTGTTCTCGAACTGCTTAAATTCTGACGCAAAGTCTAGCGCAAACCTCCCTACTTATCTAAAGTATTCTTTGATTCCGTTGAATACAATCCTCGCGTTGTCAATTATCCTCCTGCTTTTCTCACGCGTATAATATTCCATCGGAGACACCCATTTGCCACCCAACCTAAGAGGATAACGCGCATAAACAACCTCCCTCTGAATCTCTCGACCGCTCTCAATCAGTTTCACCCATCCACGATCCTTCAGCATATCAGGCTTGACTCTCCTGATGACAGCAACCAAACCGTTAATGGCTCTGCGATCCTTAGCTTCATCGCCTCCAAGCTTCAGAATCAACGCATTTACGGCACTTTCAACAGCCAACGAGGCATGAAAGACTGCAGAATCGTACTCGCCAGCGTCGAAACGTTTCTCTGCCCTGCCAAGATTTACCTCAGCAACTTTCAACAAGACCTCTATTTTGCTTTCAGCCAAATCCTCGTCTCCTCCAAATAATCATGGCTACGCTTAATCTCCTCAATCCTATCACGCAGAAGCTTACCCAGCTCCCCGGTCTTGTCAACTAAAACCTCACAACCCTCAGCCAATCCGTAAACAACGCCGCCTTCATGTGAGCTGACGTTATCCAAGAAATCCTTCCGACTCAAAATTAAAAGCTCAATCGCTACGTGATACTTCCACTCTAACTCCGAAACCGTGGACAAGACCTTGCTCTTCGCGTCATCAATAGGCTCCTTGACAACAATCACCATGTCCAAGTCGCTGTACAGATGCGCCCTTTTCTGAACTACACCGCCAAAGAGAACTATCGCCAGAACAGAACGCAACTTGCCAAGCTCATGTGCAACCTGTTTAGCTCTGGAAACCATGTACAAACTCAACTCGTAGGAAGAGACATCCAACTCCCGAGCCAAGCCATACCACCTGCCATTCTTATCGACAACCCTGTTACGCATGAGTTCATTCAGCTTAACCGTCAACCACCTGTCACTTAAACCAGTCTCCAGCCTCAACTCACCGTAAGAATGTCTACCATGCCACAGAGTCACCAAAACCTTACCCTCCGAAGTCAAAGAAGCCAACGTCATCACAAACCACCAACACAAGTAATGGACAACATAAAATAAAAACTTTACTTGGTAAAGTAAGAACCTTCAGCTATGGGCACACGTCATCCCTCACTAAACAAGCCATCCTTCACACTCAGGGATTTTCTAGCACATACTATATACACCCAAACCCAGAAAAGGGAGCGAGAGGTGACCCCGAAAATGGTGGAACTGCTTGAAATCTACCTACTTAACTTAGCCGTAACTGTCGGCATGTTCGCCGTGCTCATATTCCGCGCATGGCTTGAGCTTAAACACTTCCAAATTCTCTGGAAAGAAGCCGAATCGAGAAAAACCTACGAAATGGTCGGAAGAATACTGAAGGCGGAAAAAGAACTCTTCAAAGACGTTGAAGGCGGCGACGAGCTCTATAAGCTCTTAACACAGATGTTCAACGTTGAAAAGCAAGCCTGACTCTGACAAGGGCTAAACAGCTGCAACCTCTTCTTCTTTGGCTTCAGCCTCAGGTTTCTCAGCCTTAACCTTATCCTTATCTGGCTGCACTGCCCCAACGCTTGGTCGAGCAGGAACCACTTGATTTCTAAGCGCAAGAATATTGGCAACAGTCTCCTCAATTCGAGCGTTGTAGTCCATCCACTTCTGTATCTGGATTATCACAGCCTTAGTCATCAAAACCAGTATCATAGTCATTATTCCCAAAGACAGAATAACTGCACCGTACCCGGTGAAAACAGGGAACATGAGCAGCGAGAAACCACTGCCTAACATAGCTGCTGCAACAGCCAAGCCTGCCCAGTAGGCTTCGTTCTCGTCCAACTGATTTCACCATTCAAGAGCAGAGAGGCAGTTTAGTGACTATTTAATCCGTATGAATTCAGAATCAGAATTCAACAAACTGCCACCTTAGTCTTCACCGAGTCCATCATTAACCCAAAACCACTGAGACACAAGCCGGTCTGGCACACCTTTATTCTCAAAACCATAACGACCCAGAGGCTTGGTTAAATGGCGCTGAGAACGAGGTGAAGTCACGTAAAGCATTTCTCGCAGGTTCCTATTGACTTCTAACGCCTCCTTCTTGATGTCAACAGACCGAAAACCACACTTGTCACACCTGAAACCTTTTCCAGCACCCATCGATTTCAAACGTCTTCCACAATTTGGACAGACGGGATTCTTGAGCACAAGTTTCCGCGCCAGATTGACCACTCGGAATTTCTCCAAGTTAACGGTCATGGGCTGCTTTTCTGATGCTGGTCGCACGCCGCCGTAAACCTCAACGATGTCTTCAACAATCAACTCAGCAGCCTTTTTTCTCAGGTCGCCTGTAGGCTCGTAGGCAGCACAGTCAATCTGTCCAGTGGCATCGGTGATTGCGAACACGATGTGTCTTCTAGGAATTATCCGCGGCGGCTCAGCCACTCTGCCCTCTACAACAACTGGATTATAGGCTTTGATGTCTTTGATTGCAGCGGCTTTTCGAAAGTGAGCGTCTGTGCCTTGATTTGTGCGGAAAATGGTCCAGCGTTCAACAGGCTCCATGCAACGAACCATGCTGTGGGCTTTCTTCACTACATCTGCTGTTTGACCTCGAATGCCATATAATATGGGGTCAGGTCCATGAGGCGTAATCAATACACGCTTAGTTTCAGGGTCCATGTTGTTAAATGTGAACGGCTGAGTCTTCTCGTCCATCCTAGAAACTGACTCTGCATCAACCTGTCTTTTGGTCCCTCGGTTTGCCACGGTCCTGTATGCGATGAGCTCGTACGTGTGATCGTCTGCAAGGGTCTCGCCTACAGCGGCTAAGGCGCCTATGATTCCGCGTCCAGTTTTGTAGCCAACAGCCTCAGCTTTAAACAACGCGGCAAGCTTCATCGCATCCTTCATCTTCACAACGCCTTGAATAGCCTGTCGAGCGAAGGCTGTAAGCTCTTTGGGAATGGCATCGCTGGGGAAGATGATTATGCCTGGCTCAGTGCCAGAAAAACTCATGTCGCTGTTATTCTCAACTGTATCGATGATGGTTTCCTTGATTTCTTCGACCTTTGTTCTGTCGCATGTGAATCTGAGGCAGAGGGCGCCGTTTCCACGTGTCTTCCACGGCACGTTGGGGTTCAATCGAACTAGATTGGGATGGTCGATGAATGAGGCGCCTAGAGTGTGTAGTTTCTCAACTAGCAATGATGCCACGTAAGTGGTGCAGCCCATTCTAGGCGAATCGGTGTCATCTATCCCCACGTGCAGTGTAATCATCAGATGCAGGCTCAACAGTCAACTTTGAGGCTC
>CAYLSJ010000132.1:0-3826 GCA_964386655.1 uncultured Candidatus Bathyarchaeia archaeon
GGTTGGTTGAGCCTTCTCGAACAGTTCTGCTGCGGTCTCATAGGATTCAACCGACATGCGCATGCGCTTCTTGAACTCTTCCACACTATCCGCCTGCATGGCAGCCCTAAACATACCGTAACCGATGCGTTCACGAATCTCAGCAGTTTTCAACATATCTTTCTTTGGAACCATGCTTAGAGCACTGAGACAGAGTTCTACAGCGCCGCTCCAATCATAATTTCGCTCTTGCTCTACAGCTTGACCTAAAATCGCCTCAACAGTAGGCTCAGTCGACATACCACAAACCATGAAAAGATACAATCACCCGTTTGAAAAGCCTTTTGATACAAGCTTTGTCAAAGCAAAAGAGCTTGAAGGACCGGAGAAACCCAGAGTGAAATCTGCTCCTACCGAATTAGCAACGTTATTTCTTCTACTAACGTCTCTGGAACAATGTTTCTCTCACCGCGTTTCCTGAAGGACACAAAACCCAGCGCTTTCAACGCCTTCAAATCTTCGTAAACATTCTTCACATCTCGCCTAGTCTTGCGCGCCAAATCGTTTATCGACTCAGGTCTCAAGGTCGCCAAGCTATACAGCAATTCAAGCCTTTTAGGCGTCAGAAGCGAGGTCTCTTTTGGCTTCAATTCGCGCATTTCTTCAACTGCATAGTCGAGTTCGCCGCCTTCCACATACGCTCGGTAAGCATGAACCAAACGAGCCCACTCAGAATACTCATCAATAAGCCCCTTGTCCAACTGCTTCTTCCAAAACAACTCCTCAAACTCGTCAAAGGACATGCTGTATTCTTTCTCGTAGCTTCGGATGCGTGCCTGCACCTCGTCCAACGTTAACTGCCGAACCACACGAACCAACATGATACATCCAAATATGTGACCCGTACACCAACATTAAAACTTCTTTGGTCCAAACACCCATAAAAGACACAACCGCCTGGAGACTTCCGCATCAACATGGAAGTAGTAGTCATCGTACATGCGGCGCGGACGACTACTGAGCAAAGCCACCTCGGTGTTATTACCTGTTCTAAGCCGAAGTTGACGACTCATGAGATTTCAGACTCGCTACAAACAGGCTCCGCTTGCATGTTCATGGACAACTGTCCAAACCTGCCCACAGCCACAACATAGCACATGTTAGTGTTACTTAGACAACGGCAACACTAACACGCACACAATTTTCAGCCGGACAACCCTTTCAACAACGGATAGAAGAAGGTATAAGGGGCTAAACGCCTTCTTCTTTTGAAGTTTCTTTCCCCGCAGCCGCCACATTGCCAACATAACACTTGTTGATGACACTAAGAGCGAAGGTGCATCAACACGCACAACAATCTCAACAGGTTCAGCTTGACACAGAATAAATATCACCTCACAACTATTGCATACTCCAACGTGAACCTTCATGCACACCAAACAACTCACCAACAGCTTACACATCATAGACTTGAAGCCCACAGGCTTAGAGAACTTCATCGCCTCATACGTGCTCAAGGGAACAAAAGCCACAGCAATAATCGAAACAGGACCAACATGTTCCGTCCCCAGTCTGCTATCCGGCTTGAAGGAAATCGGCGTCAAAAACACCGACATCGACTACATCATGGTCTCCCACATCCACATCGACCACGCAGGCGGAACAGGCACACTGATGCGACATCTGCCAAACGCCAAACTCGTCGTACACGCCAGAGGCGCACCACACATGATCAAACCAGAAAAACTCTGGGAACAATCAAAAGTGGTTCTCGGCGAGGTTGCAGTTGCCTACGGAGAAATAGAACCAGTGCCAGAAAGCAGAGTCAGCCCACCTTCAGACGGAGCCATATTCGATTTAGGAGGCTCCATCCAAGTGAGGGTCTTGGAAACACTTGGACACGCCTCGCATCACTTGGGCTATTTTGACAGTTCCAGCCAAGGCATATTCCAAGGCGACGCTGCAGGAATCTACTTCCCTAAGCTTGATGTCACGATTCCCACAGCACCGGCGCCCTTTCAACTCGAAATGACATTGGCATCGCTTGAAAAACTGAGGCAACTCCAACCTAAGCGACTCTACTACACTCATTATGGACCTGTTGAGAACGCCTTGGACAGAATACAACGATACGAGGCGCAGTTGCAGCTGTGGGCAAGCATAGTCTCAGAAGCAGTGAAAAGAGGCGACACCACAGAGAGCATTCAAGAACAGATTCTGCAGAAAGACCCACAGACAAAAGCTGCAATGAACTTCATCGAGAAACATCTCGTACTGCGCAAAGGCGTAGCAATGCAGAATATCCAAGGTTATGTAGAGTACTTCAAGAAGAAAATATTGGTCTAAACACCAAAATCCCTTATATTTCAGCCGTTCATCTGACTAATGAAGGCGATTCCATGGGAGAAGAAGGAAGAGAATACCGAGGACCACCGCCGAGAGTGCCACTTGAAAGATTAGACAGCTATGCTTGGCGCATTCCTCAAAAATACAAGCCAGGCATGAGAGTTCCAGGTTTAGTTTTTGCCGACGAAGACCTGCTTGACAAGATGAGGACAGACCGCACTTTAGACCAATGCGCTAATGTGGCTCACCTGCCCGGCATCTACAAGTATTCGATAACTCTGCCCGACGGACACGAAGGATACGGCTTCCCAATCGGCGGAGTAGCAGCCACAGATTACACTGAGGGAGTAGTCAGTCCCGGAGGCGTCGGCTACGACATCAACTGCGGCGTGCGCCTTTTGACAACAAACCTAACTGAGAAAGACATTCGTCCAAAGCTTGCTGAGTTGACAACCACCATCTTTAACAATGTGCCAAGCGGCTTAGGCAGCAGACGCAAAGACTTCCACATAACCTCCAATGAACTCGACCGCATAGCAGCCGAAGGCGTGCCCTACATAGTTGAACGCGGTTTAGGCTGGAAAGAAGACATCGAACACTGTGAGGAAAACGGACACATGGAAAACGCAAACCCAGACAAAGTGTCAACCAACGCTAAAAGCAGAGGGATGCCCCAAATCGGCACACTCGGCTCAGGCAACCACTTTCTAGAAATCCAGCGTGTGGACAAGATTTACGACCCCAAAATCGCTAAAGTCTTTGGAATAACCGATGCGGAACAGGTTACAGTCATGATTCACTGTGGCTCACGCGGCTATGGACATCAAATCTGCTCAGACTACCTTCGCGTCATGGAGCGGGCTACGCAGAAATACAAGATAGCCTTGCCAGACAGAGAACTAGCCTGCGCACCAGGGACAAGCAATGAAGCTCAAGATTACTTCCAAGCCATGTCCTGCGCAGTCAACTATGCCTTCGCCAACCGACAAGCCATAACTCACTGGGTGCGCCAGAGCTTTGAACAAGTGTTCAAGAAGCCTGCTGAAACCTTCGGCTTGAAGCTGGTCTATGACGTGGCACATAACATTGCCAAAATTGAAGAGCACAAGATAGACGATGTTACCAAGAAAGTTTGGATTCATCGAAAAGGCGCTACCAGAGCGTTTCCACCCGATAGCCCTGAAGTTCCAGCCGACTACAGACCATATGGACAGCCTGTTTTGATTCCTGGCAGCATGGGCACAAGCAGCTGGGTGCTAGTTGGCACACACAAAGGCATGGAAGTATCCTTTGGCTCCACAGCTCACGGTGCGGGTAGAATGATGAGTCGAGCTGCTGCCAAACGCAGGTACTGGGGAGGCGAAATCAAAAAGGAACTAGAAGGCAGAGGCATTGTTGTAAAGGCAGCCAGCGCGGTTGTGCTTGCTGAGGAGGCTGACCCTGCCTACAAGAACGTGGACAGAGTGGCAGAAGTCAGTGACAAAGTCGGCATTGCAACTCG
>CAYLSJ010000133.1:0-3824 GCA_964386655.1 uncultured Candidatus Bathyarchaeia archaeon
CCCGCGCCCTAGACTACCTAGAAGAAGAACAAAAAAGAGGCATAACAATCAAAACCGCCAACATAAGCCTACTACACGAACAAAACGGCACACCCTACATCATCAACCTCATCGACACACCAGGACACGTAGACTTCACAGGCAAAGTAACCCGAGCCCTAAGAGCCATAGACGGAGCCATCACAGTCGTAGACGCAGTAGAAGAAATCATGGTCCAAACCGAAACAGTCACAAAACAAGCCCTCAACGAACGAGTACGCCCCATCCTATTCATAAACAAAATCGACCGCCTCATCAAAGAACTCCGCCTCACCCCAGAACAAATCCAAAAAAAACTCACACGCATAATAAACGACTTCAACAACCTCATCGAACTCTACGCCGAACCTCAATACAAACAACAATGGAAAACTGACCCAAAACTCGGCACAGTAGCCTTCGGAAGTGCCCTACACAAATGGGGCTTCACACTATCCATAGCCGAAGAAAAGCAGATAAAAATCGCAGACATCATCAACGCTTACCAGAAGGGCACTTACGAACAACTACAAGACACTGTGCCTCTGCACAACGCTATACTGAACATGGTGATCAATCATCTACCCGACCCAATCCAAGCCCAACATTACAGAATTCCAAGAATCTGGACAGGCTTCCTAGACTCCGAAATAGGACACGCCATGCTCAACTGTGGCGACACAGACCCAACCGTCATGTGCATAACAAACGCTCACACAGATCCACATGCGGGCTTGGTCGCCACAGGAAGACTATTCTCAGGAAAAGTCGCAGCAGGGAAAGAAATCTACCTAGTCGGCGCCAAGAAAGACTACCGCATACAACAGGTATCGATATACATGGGCGCTTTCAGAGAAATAGTCAATCAGGTCAACGCAGGCAACATAGCTGCATTGTTAGGACTGGAAACGGCAAGAGCAGGAGAAACTCTGGTCAACCACAACTACAAAGACATCATGGTGCCCTTTGAACGAATCCGATACGTCTCTGAACCTGTAATAACCATTGCTCTGGAGCCCGAACACCCTAAGGACTTGCCCCGCCTTGTCGAAGCTATGCAACGCCTAGTCGTAGAAGATCCCAACCTAATCGCAACAATAAGCAAGGAAACAGGAGAATATCTTCTCAGTGGCATAGGCGAGCTTCACCTTGAAATAGCAGGGAAATTCCTAAGAGACTACGCAGGCGGAGACCTAGAAATAATCGCAAGTAAACCCATAGTTGTCTATAGGGAAAGTGTTGCCACAGAAGGCATCATAGCTCAAGCCAAAAGCCCCAACAAGCATAACAAACTCTGGATGCAAATTGAGCCTCTGGAAGATCAAGTCATCAAGCTCATTGAAGAAGACAAAATCAATGAAGACACAAACCCCAAACAGGTTTCAGCCGTTCTGGAGAAGGAAGCTGGATGGTCGGCTGAAGAAGCTCAAAGAGTATGGAGCGTCGAACAGCATAGAAACATACTCGTGAACACGACTAAAGGTGTTCAATATCTGCAGGAAGCGCAGGACACCATAGTATCTGGTTTCATGTGGGGATGTCAGAATGGGCCATTATGTGAAGAACCAGTGAGGGGGATCAAAGTCAAACTCGTCGACGCTCAACTGCACGAAGACCCAGTTCACCGGGGTCCAGCTCAACTCATGCCAGCGACTAGAAAAGCAATGTTCGGATCGTTTCTAACAGCCGAACCTGCGCTAGTGGAACCCATATACAGGGTAAATGTCACAGTGCCAGCTCAATGGGTAGGGCAAGTGAGCAACATAATAACTCGGCAGAAGGGCAGAATTACATCGTCAGAGCAGAAAGGACCAATAACTAACATTGTAGGCTATATACCAGTTCGCCAAACCTTTGGTCTAGCCGCTGAAATGCGCTCAGCAACATCTGGACATGCATTCTGGCAGTCAACACTGGAACGATGGGAGAGAATACCTGAAGCCATCGCCCTGCCCATTATCAAGGAGATACGTCTCAGGCGAGGATTGCAGCCGGAAGTTCCCACTGCTGACAGATTTATCGATGAATTATAGCCCATTTGACGTTCCTCTGCGCGGCTATATGGAAATTTATATAAGGTTAAGCGTCAAACTGAGAGACAAGCTTTTGAATTGTGTGCGTTTGTGAGGTGTCTAGAATGAGTGTTGTAGGTGATGTGAAGAAATATGCTGCGGAGTTTATTGGCACATTTGTATTGGTCTTTGTTGGCTGTGGAAGTGCTGTGTTAGGTGGTAGATACATTGGGTTTGTGGGAATTTCATTTGGGTTTGGGCTTGCAGTTTTGGCTATGGCATATGCTATCGGAGGCATTTCTGGATGCCATATTAACCCAGCTGTTTCGATAGCCATGTTAGCGGCTGGCAAAATGAAGGTGAAGGATACTGTGATTTACGTTGCTGTCCAGTGCTTAGGCGCAGTTGTTGGAGCAGCTGTGCTTTATGTGGTGGCTCTTGGAATGCCAGGATACAGTCTGACTGTTACTGGTTTAGGTCAGAATGGGTATGATGCAGCCTCTCCTGGAAGGTTTTTAATGCGTTCTGCGCTTGTGGCTGAAGTTGTTTTGACGTTTATTTTCTTGTTGGTTATTTTTGGTTCGACTAGTGAGAAGGTGCCGAGGGGTTTTGCTGGTATTCCAATTGGTTTGAGTCTTGTTCTTATTCACTTGGTTGGGATACCTGTGACGGGCACGTCTGTGAATCCTGCGAGAAGTCTTGGTCCTGCGGTTCTTGTTGGTGGAACGGCTTTGACGCAGCTCTGGCTGTTTTGGGCAGCGCCTATTCTTGGAGCGTTATTGGCTGCTGCTGTGTGGCGGCTGCTAGAGTAGACGTTTGAAATCTGGCTCTATCCTGCGTTGGCAGTATTCTGCTCCATCGCATGATGTTGTGTTTAGCTGTGGGAATCCTTCTCTGCAGGTTCCAAAGGTCATTCCTGCTTGTTCAGTTTGTTTTTTGAGGGTTGTTAATAGTTGGTAGCGAAGGGTTCTTTGCAGGTATCTGTATCCGCTTATTGCTTCGCCTTTTGTGTAGTAGAGTGGTGTTAATTGTTTTGCGAGTTTTGGGAAGGTTTGGGTGAATCGTTTCCAGTTGTCTTGTTTGGTTTTGTAGGTTGAGGTTGTTATGTGTTTGACGCCTAGTGTGGCGAGTGTTTTGATGAGTGTGTTGGGTTTGTCGTTTAGGTGGGGTATTATTGGGTCTATTCTGACACAGACTGGGATGTCTTTTTGGGTTAGTGTTTGTATTGCTTGTAGTCTCTGCATGGGTGTTGGGGCGTTTGGTTCGAGTTGTTTGGCTAGTTGGGCATTATCTGTGGTTATGGTGAGGGTGACTGCTGAGTTGGTTTCTTGTAGGACGTCTGTGTCTCGGGTTACGAGGTTTGATTTTGTTATGATTTGTATTTTGCAGTTGTGTTGGGATAGGATTTTTAGGCATTTTCGGGTTAAGCCTGTGTCTTTTTCGATTGTTGGGTATGGGTCGCTTGAGTTGGCTATGGAGATTAGTTCGCCTTTGAGGTTTTGTGCTTCTTTTTGTAGTTTGGTTGTTATGTTTTTTTTGGGTCTGCAGTGGTTGAAGTTTGGGATGTAGCTGGTGGCGTAGCAGTAGATGCATTTGTGGTCGCAGCCTGTGTATGGGTTGAGTGTTAGCTTGTCTAGGCAGGTGCAGAGTGGGTTGTGCCATGGGTCGAATGGTTTGAGTAGTTTCATTGTTGGTGGCTGAGGGTGGTTGTGGGATTTAAGTGTTCTTTTGGGTGTGAGGGTTGGGGTTTTCTGGTTTACGTTCGTAAATGAGTGTGGGTAGGGTTAGTATGAG
>CAYLSJ010000134.1:0-3815 GCA_964386655.1 uncultured Candidatus Bathyarchaeia archaeon
CTGTACCCATAGCTATCCCAAACCAATGGTCTAACACGAGTTAAAGGCACACTCAGGTCCAGATGCAGTTCAAGTGGGGCATCACGTTCAACAATAACAAGATTGTTTCCTTCAGCATGTGCGAAGTGAAACAGGTTTCCAGCTGGAATCCATCCGGCAAAGCCGTAGGTTACATATCGATAAATGTATGTGATGTTGCCGCCCAAACCTGTGAAATAATCCAAGTCGAAGTCTGTAACAGAATTATATAACATGACTACAACAGAGAGAGGATCATCAGAGCTTGAGTTAGAGATCATAGATTCCAGATCGTCAGCAATTCGGTCAAAATCCTTGTCCATTTTGCTCGGATGGTAAATCTTCGGAGGCACAATCTGACTTGGAACAATGCTTGTTTCCTCGATCACCAGCTGGGAATCATCGGCTCCAGTCCTGACTGGGAAGACAATCAAAGAGACTAGCATGAGCAATAGGCAAAGAATGGCTTTCTCTCTCTGCGTGGGGTCCACTCTCAAGCTCTACGGACTATTATGGCAGTTCTGGAATAATAAGGGTTAACGCAGAATCTTCTAGAAAACAATACCACATTTTGGGCGCACGCTAATAGACGGAGAACACAAGCAGAGGGGCAGTTGTTAGCTCTTGCGTTTGTAGAACACTGTTGCTGGGCAACCGAGGCATTTACCCTGACTGTAAACTGGGTCTGATCCGCAATCTGCTCCACATGGAGAGATTTTTCCTTTCTTCTTGGGCAGCCGCATCCTCAACGTGTTCGGATAATGAACAAGGTCTATGAATGTAACTTTGGCTTTCTCCAGACCGAAGGTTTCTCTGGGGTTCTTCTCTACGTATTCTATCCACCATCTCTGTTCCTCTGGAAGAAAAAACGTGGCAAACAACTCCTTCTCTCTTGTACCTATGAAATCTATGTATGGGCAATTTCTGTACGACTTCGCTATCTTTCCGGCTCTAGCCTTCCCTTCAGCTTCGCCAAGCAGGAACGCGCATATCAGTCTCTCTACTGGCTTCATTGTGAACACAGCCCAATGCCCTTAACCAGACTAAAGCTGTAAAGCCTTTTCCTCACCGAAAAGCCCGCCGCATCATCTGCGTTTAGTGCACACATCGAGAGCTAAGAGAGCGATGACCTTGGCAAAAGTGACAAGAGCATCAATGTCAATGTACTCTGCTGCAGAATGAGCCTGCACAAGCTCTCCAGGTCCGAACACTACAGTCGGTATCTTGGCAAGATTTACGAAGGATGAAGCGTCTGTCCAGTATGGAACAGTTGCTATCTCAGCTTTCTTGCCCGTGACAGCCTCAAAACTTCTGCACATGGCTATGACGATGTATTCGTTTCTTGGGATTTCCATGGGCATCGCCTTCACCCACTCAAGCGCGCTGACCTCAACTCTCAGCGTTGAATCCTGCCTTCTCACCTTCTCTATTACTGCTCTGATCTCTTGAAGAGCTGTCTGAGTTGTTTCTCCAGGGATGAGTCTCCTGTCTATCTCAACCTCGCAGAAGTCAGGAACAACGTTAGCTCGGTATCCGCCTCTTATCATACCCACGTTGAAGGTTGGCGAACCCAAAAGAGGATGGCACTGCTGCTTGAACCTTCGTGGAAGCTCACTTGAAAGAGCGGTCAGCAATCGATTCATGGCAAGGATGGCGTTTACGCCTAACTCAGGAGCACTCCCATGCGTTGCTTTTCCAAAAGTCTTCAACATGATGAAGGCTAATCCCTTGTGTCCTATGCACACGCGCATGCCTGTTGGTTCTCCAACAACTGCCAAATGTGCGTCTAAGCCTGATTTAGCCATAACCTCACCGCCTTTTGCCATGCCCTCCTCGTCAGCGCAGCCAGAGACGATGAGGTTTCCTCGAAGCTTCACGCCAGTCTGCTTAATGATTTCTGCGACGTGTATGAAGGCTGCGAGTGCTGCTTTCATGTCAGCCGCGCCTCTTCCGTAAAGACATCGGTCTTTAACTTTTGCAGCGAATGGGTCAATGGTCATGCCTGTGGCTTCAACTGTGTCCAGGTGCCCGTTGAGCATTAGGTTGTAGCCGTCTCCTTCACCCTTGAGGGTTGCGATAACGTTGGGTCTTCCAGCCTTAGCTTCTTGAAGCTTAACGCTGAAGCCGCTCTTCTCTAAGCGTGATGCAATGAATTCAGCGATTTTGCTTTCGTCGCCGGAGTCAACGCCTCTTATCATGCTTGGGATGCGGACAAGACTCTGTGTTAGGCTGACTAGTTCTCGTTCATTAATTCTTTTAGGCAATGCAGACTCCAATCTGCGCCTTCACCTTTAGCTGCAGTTTACTACGAATCTACGTTTAAGAACTCCGAGACTGACAGAAGAAGGCAGATGGTATTCCGCGTAGGCATGCAGGAACAAGTGGCGGGGCTGGCGCATTCTTTTTAGGCTGGTCGCTTGCTGTTCTATGGAGTCAGTGAATCAAGGCAATGATCTGTAAATACTGCGACACAATCCATTCCCTTGATGAAAGCTATCCATTGCGGAAGGCAACCAGAGACCTACAAAGCGATTATCCAAGGTGTGATTGGCACTGGAGATATGTGTGCAGCGTTTGTGGAAAGCCAAGACACTTCAACGGAATAACATGGTGCAAAACAACTCAGAGTTTCACCTGCATTAGCTGTGCAAAAAGCCACAGAGTTGTTCCACGCAGGTTTTGGAAATGGACATACTACTACGCCATTGAATGCAGCGCCTGCGGCAAGAGGCATCCCGCACTGGATTATCTTGAGTTTTTAGGCAAACATCCATGGCAACTCCATCCAAACATGCAGAAGACAAAAGAAGGTCTAGACCTTGAAAGCACGCAACAAAGGCTGTGGATAACAGAGTTCGTTCCACTCAGGAAGGGAGTGATAAGCGAGAAACAGATTTCGCAGGCATGGGACAAGCTCGCTGACAAATGGACCGGCAAATACGACGAATACGGCGACATAAACAGAAGATACATCATCGACCCAGCCATTTTTCGACTTGTAGGATCAGTCAAAGGCTTATCCATATTGGACGCAGGCTGCGGAAACGGCTACCTCTGTCGACTACTAGCGAAACAAGGCGCCAAAATGACAGGCGTAGACCTATCAAAAAAGCTGGTTGAAATCGCAAGGCAGAAAGAGAGAGAAGCGCCTCTTGGAATCACATACTATGCTGGAACCTTGTGCAATCTGGCAATGCTCAGAGACGAGACCTTCGATTTAGTTATCTCAAACCTTGTGTTGATGGATCTGCCAGATTTGGATAAAGCTGTCAAGGAGCTTCAGCGCGTTCTAAAGACGAATGGACGCTTGGTCTTCTCGATTATGCATCCATGCTTTGCCAGCGCACCTGTACGAGGCTCTGCACGAATACCTCAGGACAGTGACAGAAAAGAAGACTGGACCTACTGGAAAATCGACAGATACTTTGACAGAAGCATGGAGATTTGGGGATTCATTGACTGGCCACGAGTTTACAGTTTTCACCGTCCACTTTCCGACTACATCAACTCACTGATCAGAAACGGCTTCACGATCACAGGTTTCGAAGAACCTATTCCCCCTAAGAAAGCTATGAGAGAACATTACAGAGAATTCGGAAACGAATGCGACCGCATCCCATGGTTCCTAATCATAGCGGCAAGAAAACTGTGAAGTCATAACGCGGCTTGATCGATGCTTATTATCTGGTCCACATGAGAGTCTTGTAGCGTTCTGCTTTGGAAAAACCAAGCGACTCATACATGCGAATGGCAGCCTTGTTTTCTACATGAACTCTCAGATACGCCTGTTTGCAGCC
>CAYLSJ010000135.1:0-3808 GCA_964386655.1 uncultured Candidatus Bathyarchaeia archaeon
AATTCACAATGGTTAAATCCATACTATTGGCACATGTCGAATTGGTGTGCACTGTGCGCATTGGATTCTTCGTTTGGGAGTATCCGCCTTCGCTCGTTGGCGGTTTAGGCACATACGCGGAGTATATTACACGAGAGTATATTGAGCTGGGACATGATGTTACGGTCTTCACTCTTAATCCAGGCAACCTCAACACACGAGAAGTCTACAAGGGTGTTGAAGTTCACCGCCCCTTAATCGCTGACGCCAGTAACGTGTTTCCAGTTTTTGTGACCGAAGACCTGCGCAGGTGGGGCACGAATATCAAGTTTTTCAACGACATCTTCCTCTACAACGTTCTGAGCTCGACTAAATTCATCAACGGACTGATCGGAAAAGAGGAGTACAGGTTTGATGTGGTTTGCGTGCATGATTGGTTGAGCAGCATTGCAGGTAGCATAATCAAGAACGAAGTTCGAATTCCTGTTGTGTTTCATGTTCACAGTACCGAGTGGGGCAGAAGCGGAGGCGCAGGCTCAGAAGTTGTGTCTCATTTAGAAAGCCAGATGGCTGATCGAGCTGATCACATAGTCACTGTAAGCGAAGCCATGCGTGAAGACCTGGTTCGCCACGGGTGGCCAGCGTCGAAGATCAGCGTGGTCTGGAACGGTGTTGACCCAGATAAGTATGATCCAGCGGCTGTGAAGAAAGAAGACATCGAGGAAGTACGAGAACGCTTCAGCATACCCAAAGATGGAAGCATGATCCTCTTCATCGGCAGATTAACTTGGGTAAAGGGTGTTAGAAACCTGGTTCAAGCTATGCCCTCAATCATCAAGGAACACCATAAGGCGAAACTTGTTATCTTGGGCAAGGGTGAGGAACAGAAAGACATAATCGAATTAGCAAATAGGCTAGGTGTCGGAGCACATGTTCTCTGCAACTTCGAATTCGTGCCCGAGCCTGAAAGAATCGCGCACTACGCTGCCGCAGATGTCTGTGTTTTTCCGTCCACTTACGAGCCCTTCGGCATCGTTAGCTTGGAGGCCATGTCCATGGCAAAACCAGTTGTTGTTGGCGCCAATGGGGTCGTAGGCTTCAAAGAACAAGTATTGTCAAGCGGTCCAGAACAGAACGGATTCCATGTAAATGGCAATGACCCAGCTGACATTGCTTGGGGTATCAACGAAGTTTTGAAAGACCCTGAAAAAGCGAGAAAATTGGGTCAAAACGGTCGCAAAAGAGTCATGCAGTACTTCACATGGAGAAAAGCTGCAGAGCAGACACTGCAGGTCTATGAATCACTTCTACCCAAGCAAGAAGCCACAAGAATCAAGAGGACTGTAAGCTAAAGTGCGTTTTGGCGCGGTGACACAGAAGCTCCGTTTATAGCTACTCGGAATAGACTGCCTGCTGAACGACACCCCTAGCGCAGACGAGTGTATATATTGTATTTACCAAAATATTATTAGAAACTCTATAAAAATAATAATAAATATTAACATTCATGGGGCAAGGAAAAAACAGCGTTGATCGAAGCTGAAGCTTATCGAGCCTTGTCGAGTAAGTCGAGATTAGACATACTCAGGCTACTGTACCGAGACTCAATGAGTGTAGAGCAGATTGCGGAGAAACTTGGACTTCAACCCATAACAGTAAGGCATCATCTACGATCTCTGGTAGAATCAGGCTTCATAGAAGCAATGGAGGAGAGAGCAGGGTCAGTTGGCAGACCGAGAATCTACTACAGACTTGTTAAAGAACCTCAGTTGGTCGGCTATCCAAGACGAGGCTATCTAATGCTTAACAGTTTCATGGTCAGTGCTTTGCGACTTACATTAGGCGACAGCCAAGCGAAGAAGGTTCTGAGAAAGGCAGGGTTAGACATGGGTGAAAACGCAGCCAAACGCCTAGAATCAGAACATGAGATACGAGAATGGAACCCGAGAACCTTTGAACACTTCTTTGTCAAGGATTATCTTGAAAAGATGGGCGCCGAACCTGAAGCTGTCGAGGTCAACGAAAAGAAGGTCGTTTACCGTTTGCACAACTGCTTATTCTTTGAAATGGCGATGAAGACACCAGATATCATCTGTGATGTCCTCCATGAAAGCTTCCACGAAGGCTTAACTAAAGTCATGGGCAGAAACATCAAAGTGACCCATGTGACGAGCATGGCAAAAGGTAAACCTCACTGCGAAATCCAAGTCGAATGGCAAAAGTAAGTGTTCAGGACGAAAATGAAGATACTGTTATTTCTGTGTAAAAGAAAGAGACGTAACAATGACTAATCAAAAAGCAGCATCGCTTCGGCTTATTGTGAAGCTCTGCTCAGACAAATCTGCTTTTGAAGTTCGAACAGTGAAGCGGTTCACTCTAGATATGAGAAAGGTGAAGCTTGCACTTGGGCACAATGGGTTGCATGAAATTATCGTTGACACACCTCACATGATGATTGCTCGAATCGGCAAGGCAGAAGCTACGATCAGTCGAGATGGCAGAATGCTGATAAAACGAGTCTGTGATGAAACTGAAGCAAAGCACGTTGCCAATCAAATACTAAGCGCAATACTCAGACAGTAATGAAGGAATTCTGCTCTCTTCCGACACTCTACAATCTCTAGACTGAGACTACAGCACTTCCTTTCAAGTCGCGTTCAATCATACTATCAATGTCAAGCTTTCTCTCTGCGGTGAAAACCTCTTCAAACCGTGCGCGTGTGCGCGGTTGAGGCGGTGGAGCGGTGCAGCAAGACGCTGGCTTAGTGGAAGTGTCGAAGGTTCCGATTTGCCTAGCCAAGTGTTCAACCTCGGTCTTGTTCATGCCGATGAGCGGTCTAAGAACAGTTACATCATGCAAGGCTTCCGTTTCAACACGCAAGTTCCGCAGAGTCTGGCTAGCATGTTCCCCTATTATTTCACCTGTGACTATGGCTTCAGCTCCTTCTGTCAAAGCGATTCTTTCGGCAACTCGGTACATCATTCTTCTGCAGAGTATACAGGTCAGATTCCGTGGGCAATTCTTCAGCAGGTCAGCTAGATCCGCTCCGTGTGGAACAATGTAGAGTTTGATGTCTTCAGAAACATACTGCCTCACTTTTCTCACAGCTTCAACTGCACGTTGCCGGGTTGTCTCATCGGTGAAAGGCGAATTGTCAAAGTAAACACACACAGGGTTCAAGCCTTTCTTAGCCATGAGCCAAACTGCGACAGGAGAATCTATTCCACCTGAGACTAGACAGACAACTTTTCCAGATCTAGTCTTTGCGGCGCTAGTGGGTCTAAACATGATTTGCCCAGGGAATCCTCAATGAGCGCAGGCTTCATTAAATATTTCGAAAAGAACCGCTGCATTTGGTCAGAATTCCTTTGTGTGGACATAGAAAGCCAACGCGTACAGTATGTAGCCGAAGTGGAAAAGCAGTTCCAATGGGTGTCCATTGTAGTAGGTCCCCTGAAGCGTAGTATAACTGAACAATATATCCGCTGCCACATTCATGAAGACAGCGCTACTGATTAAAGCCCAAGCAAACGCGATTCTTCCTTTCAGGAAGATCATAAGAGCTAGAAGCGCATACCCTAGCAGCGAAAGATCCAACGTGGGATAGGCTATGTCCACAACTATCGTTACAGTTTCATTTTCAGCCACACTTGCCAAAACCGGAGCTATGAAATATGTGAAAAGCCCAAAGCAAAATAGTCCTATTACTACAGCGCCAACTCGATACATTTTTCTTGAAATCGTGAACTGAAAGGTTCTTACATACCAGTGGAAGGCAGCCATAATAGGGAAGTAACCAATGAGCCAGGCTACGTCTGCGATTGAAGG
>CAYLSJ010000136.1:0-3782 GCA_964386655.1 uncultured Candidatus Bathyarchaeia archaeon
GGAAAACTTTTTTATGGGCTGTTGGAAGCTACCTTAAACATTGAAAGCCGGCGCCAAATTATGGCAAGTGGTCCAAGTCCGTCAGCAGGGCCAAGACTTTCTACCGAGAAACCTTATCTTCGATATGCACTGGAAATTGTATTTGCCGCTTTGGGCTATGTCGTGCTTTACTGCCTAGCCGCGTTCACGGGGAGAACAGGCGAATTTCTTCGAGACACAAACGCGATGTTATCGACTTTCCTTATCGCATATTCGCTCTTGGGAACAGACTACACCTTGACTGATCTTCGTAGAGTTCCTGAACGAATGAAATCAGTGGCTGTTGACGCGGTAGGAAACGCGTTCAACAATTGGAAGGGCTTCTATGAGAATTCGCTGGAAGCTTGGAAACCTTGGAAACTGACCCGTTTTCCAAAGAGTGGGTTGGGCGGTCTGATGTTCTTAATAGCAGGAGCAGTTTTGATCATACTTTTCTATTGCTTGTCAAGCGCGGGAAATGCTTTTCTCGCGCGGTATAACGTTGAAATTTTATTGACCGCTTTCCTTTTCCAAGGTGTGCCTATCGGAGCACTTGTTGGCTTTGCTTCTTGGATCCTTATCTTTCAGTGGCTTCATGTCTACAACTTCCGATGTGAGGACGACAAATTATACTTTGGCAAGAAGCCTGAAGGGTTCGAAATCCGTCTGGATCCGTTTCACTGGGATGGTTCGTGGGGGCTTCAACCGTTGATTCGCATGAGTGTATTGGGCTCAATTGCAATGGCGTTCGGTTTAGCCATAGTATATGCACAACTACTTCGATCGTCTCTTGCCGTGAAATACCCAATTGAATTCAGAATTGGATTTCTAGTTCCGGCACTTATTGCAATCATTTCGCTCTATGTTCTACAGAGCAAATTGAGATTCGCAATCAAGAGGGAAAAAGAGAGATTTCTTAAGCCTGTTTCAACAGAACTCAGTAAGGTCGTCAACGACTATATCCAAAACAAGTATTCGTGTTTTGCCGAACGCATAGAGCGCTTAGTGCAGATTGATCGCGAAGTACGCAAGTCGTATGATGTGTGGAAGATTACTAGATTTCCAGTCGCATCTATTGTAGACTTGGCTTTAGTGCTTGCACCTCTTCTCGTCGAGCAAGCTGCTAAGCTATTAAGAGCGAGTATATGATTAGTGTGATGCAGATCGCGTAGGAAGACGACCTCATAAGTCTTTCAAACTCCTTTAGGTCTGTGCTAGCATTCTTCAGTTGTAAAACCTGAGGAGTTAAAGGTGGCAGGTAGAGCAGCAACGAGAGTATCAAAATGAATGTGTCGAGTTTGGCATCTAGCCAAGTCACGGTCGTGTACTGCCAGAAGAAATACGAAACTATCGCCGTACCAAGCACAGTGAACAGAACACAAATCTGAATAGACTTGGTCTTTCCGAGCATAATAGCAGAAGTTCTAAGGCCAGCAGACCTATCTGCATCCGCGTCTCTAGTGCTTTGCAGGAGATGGCTAGCGGCAACAAAGAGCGAGACCCCGCCTCCTAACCAAAAAAGTCCAGGATAGGCGTGGCTGGACGCCGCCTCCGCCATGAGAAATGGCAGGCAAGATATGGCGACAGTCACAGTCAGCAAATCCACGAATGGTATCCCTTTGACTCTTATTGGGGGTACCGAGTAGAGAGACAGTAGCCCTAAGTACGCAAGCAAGAAAAAGACAAATTTTGTTGAGATGATGAAGCCGAGTACGGCAGTTAATAATACTAACGAAAGGAACAGAAATTTCGCAAAGAACAATCTGCTCCTGCCTTGCTCAGATGAATCGAATGGGTTTTTGCCTTTGAGGTACTTGTCTATGTCCCTATCGCATATTTGATTCAAGAGATAAGCGGCGCAGTTACAGAAAAAGAAGGCCACTATTTCGATCATAAATTCAGGGGGTCTCCGTAAGAAGGAGGATGCCGTCATCTCGGTAAAGAATCGTCTGGCGTACGCATGCTCCAATGAGATGACAACGTAGGAAAACAACCCAAAGGTTCCCAGCCAAGAATTCAGCCTAAAATATCGAGACATCCAGCCGGGCTGTACCGCTAAGTGATAAGATCCCTGGCTATGATGCCTACGAGGAACGTTAAGACAAATCATCACAGCTGCCGAGAAGGCGAAAAGGGCAGCAATCAAGAAGGCGGCTATATTTGGTTCAATAGGAGTTATTAGAAACCCGTTAAAGGTGCATATTGGCAAGAATTTACCGATCGCTGATTGGGAACCGCTCCATGCAAACACAATTGCATAGCCAAGCCAGACGAATCTATCTCCCCGGAACAAAATCTTCCCATGCATCACATACCGCAGCAGCAGAGCCGCAGCAACCGAACAAAAAAGTAGCAAAGTCACAACAGCGGCAGGTCTTGAAGCATTTGGTAAACTGTGGTCCGTTGGTGCAAGCCAGCCGACTACGACCAAGTATGTCGTGAAGCAGAACAGCCCCCCTAGGAAGGCTACGATTCTTGGCCTGATACGAATAGAAAAAATGTCAAGTAGAGTCGCCAAGTCGTTTTTCTCTCCGCTGCCATTGTCTTCTCTTTTTGGTGCTATTTCACTTTCGAAACGTCCGAACATTTGGCCGGTCACATGATATCCCAAAGAAGAATGTGAGTGCCTGTAATAGGAATCGACAAAAGTATCACATCGTTCGCAAATCCCATCTTTTTCCTGTCGATCACCTTCATGGTGCGGGAAAACTAAGAACCGTGATCAGGCTAGAAGTCTATTTAGTTGTCTCAGTTATTCTATATCTGCCTCATCTGAGTATCCTCTGCTCTCAAATAGTCCTTTGAAGTCGTAGTCGACGAGCTCGATATGGTTCAGGCCTCTTATCCATTTGTACCCCCATTTTCCAGGAACAACCAGACGAAAATCTGGATTTCCGTTCTTGTCCTTAAGAAACTCTCCGTTTTTCTTGTATGCAATTATGACATCGTTCCTTTCAGCGTCTTGGATTGTGAGGTCTGTGGAGAATCCGTCAGGGGCGTAGAACGCCACTTTTATCGCGTTCGGGCGAATTCCGGCTTTTTCTAGAATCAGCTTCAGTCTAACACCTTCCCATGTCCCGTTTTCAACTGGGTATCCAGTGCCGCCTCCGACGCAGTACAGTGTAGCATTCACTGAAGTCGAAGGCATCGATAATAGATTCGAGACGGATAAATTCAAAGGCTTCTCTACTAGGCCATCGACGATCAGTCTCCAATTCTGGAATTTCTCGTCCAATTGCGATTGTTCAGTAGGTGTTGAACTTGGGGATGGAAAAAGCCAGAAGGATGCCGTAAACACTAGAGCCAGAGCTGCAAGCAGAGTGATCCCCGCAATCAACCTATTCATCCTAAACCTATCCGCAATACCTCCCCTCCACCGGGGTAGTTGTCGGAGCTGTTGGGCTAACAGTTAGAGTCATTTTCAAAACCACCAATGTAGTCCTAGCAATAGTTGTATTTCATAATAGCGTTTCGAACTGCAATAGAACCAACGGGTATCATTCCAGCTTGACCCCGCTGTGAACCAGCCAGTCAGCAGATACGAACGATAAACACCGGGAACCTGATGAAGAAGCCGATTCGAAACGCAGGCTTCGATCGCCATGCTGAAAGCTTTGCCAAGGACCAGCGGCAAGATCTTCCAAATGTGCGAGAGTTCGCTAGGCCAAAACTTCATGCGACAGCGCCGAAGAATAGCTTAGAAAATCCGGAACCCAAGGCTCCTACAGATAACATTCCATACGCTGAGGCATTGGAAAGCAACA
>CAYLSJ010000137.1:0-3780 GCA_964386655.1 uncultured Candidatus Bathyarchaeia archaeon
CGGGTCTTCATGCCAGCTATGGTGTGCTTTGAAGGCTTCATCCTGTCACACACATCTATGCCTGTCAAGATTCCAGATCAAGAGGAGATAGATGATTTTCTGCCGCCGTACAAACCGCCATGGCTGCTCGATGTCGACGCCCCAATTACACATGGCAGCATTGTTTATCCAGAATGGTACATGGAATTCAGATACTTCATGTACGAGGCATTAGAAAAGGCACGGCATCTGATCCCAGAAATCGACAAGGAATATGGAAGAAAATTCGGCACCGAATACGGAGGACACATTGAAAAGTACATGTGTGAAGACGCAGACCTAATCATATTCTCAATGGGAACAATCGGAAGCGAAGCAAAACTCGCGGTCAACAAGCTCAGAAGCCAAGGACATAAAGTAGGCGCTGCCCGTGTAAGAGTTTTCAGACCCTTTCCAAAGGAAGAAGTCCAAAACCTAGCAAAAAATGCACATATGCTTGCCGTGATTGATCGTCAAGTTTCCTACGGAATGGAGGGACCACTGCACACTGAAGTCAAGGCTTCGCTATGCTCGGGAAAAGACTCGCCCTTGACAGCAGGCTTTATAGCAGGCTTGGGCGGTCGCGACGTCACTGTCCACGACATTGAAACAATGATCAACAAATCCCTCCAGTACCTGAAGGCTGGCAAAGTTGAAAAAGACGTGAACTGGGTAGGCCTGCGAGAGTGAAAAATACATGACAACACTGAAAGAGCTTACAACCGAGGAATACCTACTCCCAGGGCATGCTGCATGTGCAGGCTGTGGAGCCACAATAGCCATAAGGCTGGCGCAAAAGGCTCTTGGACCCAAAACCGTATTTGTTGTACCCGCCTGCTGCACATCTGTGCTTCAGAGCGCTTTTCCCTTCACTGCCTTTGACACTCCGTGCCTCAACATTGCCTTTGAAGCAGCAGCGGCGGCTGCCTCTGGCGTTGTAGCTGCATATGAAGCTCGCGGGTTGAAAGACGTAACAGTGTTGGCTTGGGCTGGAGATGGCGGCACAGTTGACATAGGCTTGCAGGCTTTGTCCGGTGCGGCTGAGAGGAAAACCAACTTCATCTATGTATGCTACGACAACGAAGCCTATGGAAACACAGGTTTTCAACGCAGTGGCTCTTCACCGTTTGGCTCACGCACAACAACAACGCCCACTGGCAAACGGGAGCACAAGAAAGACGTGCCCATGATAATGGCAGCGCACGACCTACCGTATATTGCCACCGCCTGTATATCCTACCCGTTAGACTTTGTTGACAAGCTTAGAAAAGCGAAGACGATGGTGGGCACGAAATACCTTCAAATATTGACACCGTGTCCACCAGGCTGGCGGTTCTCAACTGAAAAAACAGTTGAGTTGGGAAGATTGGCAATTCAGACAGGAATCTGGCCGCTTTATGAAATCGTTGACGGCAAGTTTGCATTCAGCGCGCCCAGTGCTGGGCTTGTGGATAAAGCCAAGCGTAAGCCAGTTGAAGAATACTTGAAGCATCAGGGACGTTTTGATTCTATAACTCCTGAGGATGTTGAAGAGTTGAAGCGTTGGATTGATGATATGTGGGAAAAATATAAGAAGCTACAGCAAAAACTATGACTCACTTAAACGCTATGAATATGCAGTAATTGGAGGAAAACGTTTGTCTGAAGAAAAACCTAAGCTACCTGAGAAGCCTCAGAGGGCTGACGAAAATGTTGTCTTCATTGGCAAGAAGCCAGTCATGAACTATGTAATTGCCTGCCTCACCTATTTCAACACAGGAGGAAACAAAGTGTGTGTCAAGGCACGGGGAAGAGCGATCAGCAGAGCCGTCGACACTATTGAACTGCTTAGAAGATCCTTTGTCAAAGACCTGAAGCTGGTGGAGATCAAAATCGGAACTGAAGAAGTAACTGGAGAACAAGGTCGAAAATCCAATGTTTCCACGATGGAGATAACAGTTACAAAACCTTAGTTAGACTTTAATTTTGATCTTGGCATCCACAGCGTGCAGTCGTCTGAGCTTATTCTGATAATGGTTTTGCTGCTCTTCAACAGAAACGCCTATAAAAGCCGTTGTTCCTTAACGGATACTCTTTCAAGGATGTATGAGAAATGGCTGATTACCCCAAAATAGTGGTTCGTCCTCCAGGTCCCAAGGCTCGCGAGCTTGTGAAAAGAGATGAACGTGTAATCTCACAGTCGTTTGTGAGGTTCTATCCTTTAGCCATTGAAGGCGGAAGCGGCTGCATTCTGCGCGATGTCGACGGCAACGAGTACATTGACTTCAACTCTGGACTCGTTTGCTTAAATGTAGGGCATAATCATCCTAAAGTTGTTGAAGCTATCAAGAGGCAATGTGACCGGTATCTTCATTATTCAGTCACTGACTTCCTTTACCGTGAAGTTGTAGACCTGGGAGAAAAACTAACTGAGCTGACTCCTGGCAAATGGGAGAAAAAAGTATTCTTTGGCAACAGCGGCGCCGAATCAATAGAAGGTGCAGCAAAGTTGGCGCGGTGGCACACGAGACGGCAGTTGTTCATCGCTTTCATCAGCGCCTTTCACGGTCGAACTATGGGTGCGGTTTCCTTCACTGCTAGCAAGCCTGTGCAGCGGAGGCATTTCTTTCCGCTGGTTCCAGGTGTGACTCATGTGCCTTATGGTTACTGCTATCGTTGTCCCTACAAGATGACGTATCCCGACTGTGGCATATGGTGCGTAGACTTCATTGATGAATATGTGCTGCAGAAGTATATTCCACCTGAGGATGTTGCAGCTTTTGTTTTTGAACCGATTCAAGGTGAAGGGGGCTACGTTGTGCCTCCGCCTGAATATTTCCTGCGGTTGAAGAAACTTGCCGACAGGTATGGCATATTGATGATTGACGATGAAGTGCAGGCAGGTGTGGGGCGAACAGGTAAGTTCTGTGCCATAGAAAACTGGAAGATTGAGCCAGACATCATCTGTATGGCTAAATCGCTTGCCTCAGGCTTGCCCCTAAGCGCCATAATCGCTCGAAGCAGAGTCATGGATTGGGAGGGCGGAACACACGCGTCCACATTTGGCGGTAACCCTGTTGCCTGCGCCGCTTCGCTCGCAGTCTTAGACATACTTGAAAAAGAGCGTTTGATGGAGAACGCGGTTAAACAGGGCAATTACATCATGAAACGCTTGAACGAAGTCAAGGAGACCAGCGACATCCTAGGCGATGTGCGAGGCAAAGGCTTGATGATAGGCGCTGAAATAGTTGAAAACAAGAAATCGAAGGCGCCAGCACCGAAGAAGGCTGAAGAAATCATGATGCGCAGTTGGAAACGCGGCGTAGTTGTCATAACATGCGGTAAATCAACGATTCGAGTAGCGCCTCCATTAATCATAACCAAGGAACTGGCAGACTCAGCGCTTGACATACTGTGCGACACGATTAAAGAAGTGGAAAAGGAAAGTAAAGCCTAAGCCTTACGCCTATATTCCAAGTTTTTCTCTGTACGCGGGTATGTCTAGGAAGCCGTGTCCGCTTATGTTCATTAGGATGGCTTTTTCTTCGCCTGTTTTTTCATTGTTCAATGCTTCGTCTATTGTTGCCTTTACAGCGTAGCTTGATTCTGGTGCGATGAGCCAGCCTTCGCATTGGAGGAACGTTCGCGCGGCTTCGAATACTGCTTTTTCATCTGCTGGGTATGCTTTGGCTTTGACTATACTGTGGTGTCGGAGAGCACTTATCAACGGTGCAGCAGCGTGATAGCGCAGTCCATCAGCTTTGATTGGCTGCATGTCGGTTT
>CAYLSJ010000138.1:0-3760 GCA_964386655.1 uncultured Candidatus Bathyarchaeia archaeon
ACGACTTTGACTCTGCCACAGCCCATATCCCGCCAACAATGGAAGAAGTTGTACAACACAGTTCAGCGTGTTCAACAACTCAAAAACACACACAGCCCCCACCCAACCGCTCTCAAACAGACTGCGCTTGCGTGTTCAAGTTCAACTGATTCAACCTGCCCCCAGCCCCATCAACCATAACACATGTTAGTGGTACTAAGGCACCGTCAACACTAACAAGCACACAAATCTCAGCGCACAACCCCCCTTCAACATAGTAGAAGAAGACCTTAAGGGGCAATCCCTTCTTCTATTGAAATCCTTCTTCCCGCAGGGCTCCTGCAACATAGCCAATAGCCACGCATAACAACATTAAACGTCACGCTTAGCAACATTGAAAGTACCATTAAAACACGAGCCAACAGAACCAGAAACACCAACCCAGCCCCGAACAGCCCTCAGAACACAAACAGAAAAGTAGAACTTCACCACTGAAAAAAATTTTCGAGACTCATACTAGCCCTCTCCACACTCATTTACGAACGTAAACCACAAAAACCCACATCCACACTAACCCTTATCCACACCAACAACCAAACCATAAACCACAAGAAACAAGGAGCCAAAACCCAAACTATGCCAAACCCCCTAACCACACAAATAGCAGGACTACACCTACCCAACCCAACCATACTAGCCGCAGGCATACTCGGACTCACAGCCACAACACTAGCAGAGGCAATAAGGCAAGGAGCAGGCGCAGTAGTAACAAAATCAATCAGCCTCAAACCACAACCAGGATACAACAACCCAACAATAGTCCAAATCAACAACTATGGCTTACTAAACGCCATAGGCCTACCCAACCCAGGCGCCAAACACTACGCCCAAGAAATACATGAACTCAAAAAAACCAAACCCAACGCACCCATAATCGCCAGCGTATTCGGATACACACAAAAAGAATACGCCCAAACCGCAGAAATCCTAACAAAAGCCGGAGCCGACGCCACAGAACTAAACATATCCTGCCCACACGTAGAAAAAACAGGCTCAGAAATAGGACAAAACCCCAAACTAACCGCAGAGGTCATCAAACACGTCAGAAACAGAACCACAAAACCTGTCATAGCAAAACTAACCCCCAACATCACCAACATCATCGAAACAGCCGAAGCCGCCACCAAAGCTGGAGCAGACGCCATCACAGCCACAAACACCATACGCGCCATGGCAATCGACATCGAAACACAACAACCCATACTCGCCAACAAAATAGGCGGACTATCAGGACCCGCCATAAAACCAGTTGCAATACGATGCGTCTACGAAATCTACGAAACCGTCAACACACCAATAATCGGATGCGGCGGAATAACAAACTGGCAAGACGCAATCGAATTCATACTAGCCGGAGCCTCAGCAATCCAAATAGGCACAGCCATAGCCACCCAGGGACTAGGCATCTTCAAATCCATAACCAGCGGAATCGACACATATATGCGCAGGAAAGACTTCAGGAGCATAAAGGAAATTGTTGGACAAGCACATCACTGCTAACAAGATGCGCACAGTCAAGATAACAAATGTAAGCGAAGAAACCCCCATGGTCAAGTCCTTCACATTCAGTGACCCATTATGCGCCAACGCAAGTCCTGGGCAATTCGCCATGATCTGGATTCCAAGCATAGACGAAGTCCCAATGAGCCTCTCAATGCTGAACCCACGAGGAAGGCAAGCAGCCATAACTGCAGAAAGAGTAGGCGAGGCTACCAGCGCCTTACACAAGATGAGAAAGGGCGACTTGATCGGAGTACGTGGACCTTTTGGAAACAGTTACGCTGTGACAAAGGCTCATAAGGTAATGATTGTAGGTGGCGGAACAGGACTCGCATCACTCGCCCCACTTGTAGACAAGCTGACTCAAGAGACCGCACGAATTACACTTCTGATGGGAGCAAAGACCAACAGAGAGCTGCTCTTTCACGATCGCATGAGCCAAGTGCTCGCCAAGACCAAAGGTCAGCTGATCGCTACAACCGAAGATGGCACCTTTGGATTAAGGGGTCTGGTAACAACACAGGCAGAAAAACTTCTCAACAAAGGCGAAAAATTCGACACAGCCATCGCCTGTGGTCCAGAAAAAATGATGTACAAGACCTTCCTATTAACCGAGAAGTTTCGATTACCTTTGCAAGCCAGCTTAGAACGATTTATGCGCTGTGCCATAGGCATCTGTGGAACATGCACTATAGGCAAGTACCGAGTCTGTAAAGACGGCCCAGTCTTCACTGGACAGCAACTGCGTGAAGTTCAGGACGAATTCGGACATTGGCGAAGAGGCTTTGACGGCACAAAGACAACTATCTAGTGCTGTGCGATTCGCTGTCGTTGCCTAATGAAAAGCTCTTAAGAAGCCATAATCAATGCCACGGCCTCTAACCACTATTCTGCTAGATGTTGAAGCGACCGTTCACTAGGATTACTGCCGATTCGCCGTTTGCCTTAGTGATATTCACACTTGGCTTGCTCATGAGGAAGTCCATATGGTTCTTAGACGGATTTCTGCCTCCTGGATAGTCCAAGTTGTCTCCAAAAGCGATGTGCACTGTCCCGTAGATTTTTTCGGCTTCTAGAAACTCCTCGACGAATCGTGCTTTTGGGTTAATTCCAAAGGCGAACTCGCCTACAATGCTGCTCCATTCGTCTGTTGCGAGGGTTTCTTCAATGCCCTTTAGCACTGCGTTGTTCTTGGATGCTACTTTCAGTGCTTTTCCTTCTTTGGCGACGATCTCTACAGGTGTCTTTAACGGCCCAATTCCACCTACCGCCATGTCGCAAAGTAGTCGACCTGAAAGCGAGTTCTCAATCGGCGCTGCTAGCACTTCACCTGTGGGTAGGTTCATCCACTTCATAGTCTTCCAGTCAAGTTTGGTGTCCGTGAAGAACGAGCGGTCTTTTACACTGAGAGACAAGTTAGTTCCAGCTGGCGTGTGCAACTCGATCTCAACTGTGCCTTCAAGAGCCCGCAAGAGTCTTTCGGCGAATCCCTGCATCCTCTGATGCTCTTCGCTTGTCAATGCCAATGCACCGTTAGTCAACATGTCCATTGTTACTCCTGGGCAATGGCCTAGGCGCGATCGGCGCCCGCGAGTTTCTAGCTTTACGATTCTTATGCGAAAGGGTGTCTCTTCGCGTTGCCCGCGCATAAGATTGATGTAGATATCTGGTTTCTGACGTGTCAAGACCTCCAAAAGCTGTGGTGGAACCTCTCTGCGTATTGTCTTTCCTGTTTCTAAGATTATGAGGCGAGTCCAAAGCCCCAAAGCTAAGGCTCCATCTGCAAACGCTTGCCCGATTCCCTTCTTTTCCTCGTCACAGGCGACTACGATGCTTTCTCCAGCGACAGCGTCCAACACGTTCTCTAAAGCGTTTTTTGCAGCTTCCCAAGCCTTCAACCCACTCTTCACTCCTAAAGTTTCATTAGGACTTTAGTGGTTAAGACTTCCTATAGCAGTCACCGAAAGAACTCCTGAAGGCCAAAGAAGATGCTTTCATGGCTTGTAAGCGACTTGGTCCGCGTTCTGCAGCGCACCAAACTTCGAGAATTCAAAGTTGTAGTAATGCCGGACTTCTTGTTGGATCGGTTAGTAACTTACGAGGGAGATCTTGAACAACTTTCTGAAGCCCTCGCTCAAATTGCGAGGCGCAAAGGAGGAACTATCCATGGAGTTAAGCAGACAGAGTTGAGAGGCGGAAACGCGGCGAACACCGCTAATGC
>CAYLSJ010000139.1:0-2062 GCA_964386655.1 uncultured Candidatus Bathyarchaeia archaeon
TGCTCTTTGATGAGCCATCGAACTTTTATGCCCTCAGCGCCAGCTTCCTCAATGTTTTCAAGCTTGACTTCTGAATAATGAACACATTTGAAGCCCATTCTTTGTCATACCTCTCTTTCATGAATATTGTAGTACGCCTTTTAAGTTGTATCAGTGATTTAAGCATAAGCGTCAAGGACTAAATCGTCAACACGCTTGTGAAGGGTGGGCGTGTGCATGTCGCCTAAAACGAAGTTACTTATTTTGGCATTGTTCATTGCGGTCGTCCTCACCTTTCTTTTCGACCTCGCTGAAATTCCATTTGGCTGGGGCTTAGCTCGTGGCACGTTTGTAGTAGTCGTCGCAGTCCTTCTCTATGTGTTGTTGGAGAGAATCGCATCCAAGTTAAGGCACATAAGACATGTTAGTCAAGAAAGGCAAACAGAGGCGGAACAGATTGACTGAGATAGCTGTCGTAGTTGATGTCGACGACACGTTGATAAGCACTGACCACCGTATGCAGGCGGTCTGGCGTCTCCTTCTAGGCTGTGAGGTTCCATTGGAAGCTGTGGAAACTCTCAGCATAGAACAGGTTTTCATGAAACTCGCTTCATCTGAGCAGAAAGCGCGTGCCGTTGAGTTTCAGAAACGTTTCTGGGACATTGTACTATGCCTAGACAAAGCTGGAGTTGAACTGCTCACGCTGCACGAGCCCTTTCCCTGTGCAGCTGAGGTTCTTCAGGAATGGAGCCAGCATAGCTTGCTAGTCTATCTTACTGGGCGAACGGAAAACATGCGCCGAGCAACTTTGGATGAGCTGCAAAGGTTTAGCTTCCCAATGCGCGGCACAGAGCTGGTGATGTTCAACATAGAAGACTTCGCCCGTACGAGAGGAGTGAACCCTTCTGGTCCAACGTTGATTGACGCAAAAGCCCGACTGCTCTCTTCAATCTGTACGAGGCATGAGGTTGTCAGAGCAGTTGACGATTATCCAAGTTACTTCCCAGCCTACAGGCAGTTTGGCATTCCTGACAGAATAGGCCTCTTGCGCTCGAAGAGATATGCATTGCAGGATTATCTAAGCCGAGGCGCCACAAGAGTTGTCCAAGACTGGAAACAACTTGAACATGATCTGCCAAAACAATAATCTGAATAGCCTCGGGCGTGTAGGTGTACGGTAAGTTTTTTCTAGGCTTCAACATGCACCTATAATATTGCATATCATGTTTTTCTAAGTGCGCGGAGGGCTGCGGGAGGAAGAGAAAAGCAGAACCTTGAGTCAAAAGCGCTGAATGCGCAGACGCCTAGCGTTTAAAGGCTGACTCGGCTCTGCAGCAAGTTGTTCTCCTCCTTCCGAGCGCACGAATGACCTGTTTCTTGTGTTTTCACAGTCGCGGGTTCACTTGCTTTTTTGGCTCAGTCAAAAGCTTAAATGCCTATGTAGGAATATCAGCGAAGACTCACATGAATCTGAGGAGGTCAGCTAAACGCGGTTTTCATCATTGATTTTGAGGAACATTCTTCGCAGAAAGACTAGAAGCGCGTTTACGATTCTCGGTATATCCATTGGTATAGCTACTATCATAGCTTTAGGCGCTGTGATGAACGGCTTAACAACCAGCATGCAGGGAATGCTCAAAACAGGCAGAGCGGATTTCTCAGTAGCCCAAGGCGGGATTTCAGATTTCATTTTCAGCAGAATTAGGGAGAACAGAACGCTGGAGATAATGCAGCTGGAGGCTGTTGAGAAGGCGGTGGGCGTTCTGATGGGCTTCTATGCGATTGAGAGGAATCCTTACGTCATAACGTGGGGAGTGAACGTAGAAGACTTTCCAATGCTGGGCATCAACGTCATAAGTGGTGCAGCGTACACGCAGGAATACGAGGTCATCGTGGGCGAAGTAGCTGCTAAAGAATGGAACAGAACTGTGGGCGACAAACTGACTATAAAAGAGGCAGAGTTCACTATCACGGGGATTTACCAGACTGGAAGCATGTATCAGGACAAGGGCGTCACCCTTCAGTTGAGCAAGCTTCAGGAGATGCAGAGTCAAGAAGGCTATGTGACAATAATCTATGTGCA
>CAYLSJ010000139.1:2162-3759 GCA_964386655.1 uncultured Candidatus Bathyarchaeia archaeon
AAGGCGGATTCTAACCATGATTTTAGGCGAATCCATACTGCTGTGCGTGCTTGCGATTCTTTTAGGCTCTTTGTTCGGCGTTGTCGGCACAAGACTGCTGATGCTTCAGCCCATAATCCGAGGCGTCCTTGAACCATTACTGACAGCTGAAACTTTCACAAGAGCCATCATTGTAGCCTTAGCAGTTGGACTTGTCGGCGGCTTGTATCCAGCGTACAGAGCGGCTAGACTACTGCCAAGTGAAGCCTTGAGATACGAATAAACTGGAGGCTCACATACATATGACTTCTATTATCGATGTTAAGAATCTGGTCAAGACATTCGAGCATGGACTTGTAAAAGCCCTCAACGGCTTGGACCTTCAGGTTTCTGAAAATGAGTTTGTAGCAATCATGGGACCTTCAGGCTGCGGCAAATCAACTCTCCTACACATATTAGGAGGCTTAGAGAAACCCACATCAGGAGAAGTAGTCGTCGACGGCGTCAACCTATCCACAGCAAAGAACTTGGACAACTTCAGAGCAAAGAAAATCGGCTTTGTCTTCCAGATGCACAACTTAATCCCTGTTTTGACAGCTTGCGAAAATGTGCAGATTCCTATGTTCGAGCTGAAGCTTTCCAGCAGAGAACGAAGCGAAAGAGCCGCGAAACTTCTGGAGTTAGTAGGCTTGCAAGACCGAGCGGATTTTGTTCCGCCAAAATTGTCAGGTGGACAGAGACAGAAAGTAGCTATTGCCAGAGCGCTTGCAAACGAGCCGCGCATTCTGCTGGTTGATGAGCCAACGGGCAACCTGGACTCTGCTTCTGGACGCGAAGTCATCCACATTCTTCAGACGCTCAATAAAAGTGGAAGAACAATTGTCTTGGTGACGCATGACAAGGAGATAGCTGAAGCCGCAAGCATCATCTACCACATGAAAGACGGACAGATTCTGAAAAGTTAGCAGCAGCTCATGTTCTGGGGTTGCGTTGAAAGCCTAAGCATTCGATTAGTTGCGAGCAGACGTAGCATTCTTCAGGTATGGTGCCGCCTCTTGGCAGTCTTTGAAGAAAACCCAACCGCGCCGGACAATCTCGAGCTACGGGTATTATTTGTGCATTGTAGAGTTGTGCGTTTGTTAAAGATGTCCTTGTTCGGTCGATGATTATGACAAGCATGATGAGTGCGACTATGACTAGTAGAGTTATGACTTCTCCGATGGACAGAGTGAACGACAATTCAGGTAACGATGACACTGATAGAGCGCACCTATAAGTTCACAGTGAAGGTATCGGCATATAGTTTCTATGAATCAGGGATAAGTGAAATGCAGGAATGGTTGTATGCATGGATGCGATTGGGGACGTAGACCTGTAATCCTTTATTAAAATGCGTCAAGGTTTTGATATGTTTTCTCGGTCAATAGGCTGTGATAGAGTATTGGCAGCGCAGAAGACGCGGTCGTCAGGCATGTTGGCTTTCACTATTCTTTGTGTTGGTCAAGTGTTCTCGCTGCTTGGTACTGCTATGAGTGGTTTTGCGCTTGCCATATGGGCTTGGCAGAAGACGTGCTGCCAGACTATGATGCAAAGCCTGCAGTGTCCACAGATGCAAAAG
>CAYLSJ010000140.1:0-3748 GCA_964386655.1 uncultured Candidatus Bathyarchaeia archaeon
TGCCAGATGCAGATGGGCGTTTCTTAGGCGAGACACTGACGCCTCGAAGGTGGGATGGAAGAAGACTCATCAACATTCCACCTGTGCCAAGCTTCAAATTTGGTGCAGAAGGTGCCTCAACAACTTCCCTGACTTACGTGACTATAGCCAACTCTGACATCGCTTTGAATCCTGCGCTGTTTAAGAAAGGACCAGCATTGTACGTGAAGTTCATTTACCACGTGAAAAACGACACTGCTGGGCAAACTACGTACATGCGGGTTCTTCGTCAGAACGCTGCCACAGTGGTTGTAGGTTCAGAGGCTTCAGTAGTTGGTGCGGGTTGGGGAATTGTGGAAACCGCTTGGATAGACTGGTCGGCTGAGGCGACGGCTGAGAGTTATCAGCTGCAGATGAAGGTCTCTGCTGGCGTGGGCGAATTCAATTCAGCGTTGATGGTTCTCAGTCCTGTTCAACTGTAGGAGGTGGAGTGAATGAGAATCTGCCAGTTTAAACTGCGAATGGGCATGCGTGGTGGTGGAGAGCGAGTGATGGAAAACATAAGCAGAGTGCTCAAGGCGAAAATCTACACCATAGAGAGAAGGACGAAAGGGAAGGAAATTGAAGAGATTGGCACGGAAGAGGAAAGAATGTTAGCCACTATGATAGCGCACACAGTATAAATGGAGAACACTCTAAATGGAGATTTTTGACAGAGACACATTTAACATGAATGTTTCGATTCGTAGACTTATAGCAAGCCATGGGCATAAACAACTCAGTGAAAGTGATGTTCTGATATTTCATTGTCCCTTCGACTTGGCATTTCTGGATTATGCAGACAAGCCCTCAATTCTCTATGAACATAGAGCTGGACGACCAACCACCTTCATGTTTAACGAGATTATGCGATTGGTTGAGCCGATAAAGCGTGCTGTTTTGATACAAGACCGACCATGGGTAAACAGCAAACTCAAAGAATTGTATGAGAGGGCAGACGTCATCATCGTCAACTCCAAATTCATCAAGAGAACACTAAAAAGGTATTTTGGCGTCGACTCATTTGTCGTTTACCCTCCAGTCGACCTAAAACGCTTCAGACCCACATGCACCAATCCGAAGCGAAGCTACTTCTTGTCGGTTCAGCGAATCGATTGGCAAAAAAGAATAACCATGCAGATCGACGCCTTCAAAGGTTTGGACAAAAAATTCAAACTCAAAATCGTTGGAGGAAGCGAAAACCACCCAAACCCTGATTTGGTCAAATACACTTTCTCACATCCAAAAGGAACCTACGACCTCGTCGACAGCGAAAACATTGAAGTCTTAGGCGGAGTCGAAGAGAAAGACCTGCCGAGACTCTACACGCATGCTATAGCAACTATACAGACTGGGTTCAAAGAGGATTTTGGATTAGTGCCGATTGAATCCATGGCTTGCGGAACGCCATGTATTGTTGTGGATGAAGGCGGGTTCAAGGAAACAGTGCACAGCCCAGCGCTTGGAGTTAGAATAAAGCCGCCCTATGTTCAAAACCTCAGGAAGACAGTTGAGACCTTTGACAACAGCAACTACGACCAAGCCTTTCTGAGAAAAGAGGCGGAAAAATACAGTTTGGAACGATTTGAAAATGAAATGAGGAAATACGTGAAGTTGGCGGTGGAAAGGCATGCTCTACGAAGACGCTGAAACTGGCTTGTCTATTCGCCGAATAGACTATGATTCAAAAGACGAAGCCTGCTTCGACATACGAGTGATTGACTCACATGTCGACCTGATTGAAAAACTGAACCTACCGATGGTCGTTCCCAAAGAAATGATGAAATGTTGGCAGATAGGAACCAGCCAACGTCTCAACCGTATTGAAAACCCGTTGGACTTCAAAGTCTATATCATCTTAGACGGCCAGTTCATGGTAGCCACGGCGTCAACCTCCAGGTTCGAAACCTATTACCCAGTGATTCTTGCTGGAACTGTGCCGGAGCATCAGAAGAGAATCGCAGATGTTTATTTTGCCTTAGCACGAATGCTGAAAAACCAAGGCTTTGAAAACGCTTACGCTGCGTTTTTGATAAGCGACCCTGCTGAAAGCGTCATTTTGACACGTGCTAAACGATTCGTCATGAACTCTCCTAAAACCAAACCCTACTTGCAGCTTTGGGAGTTGAATATCTGATGCTTGTGGAATTTGTTTTTCATAGACACGAGTTAGACGTCGACGCCAGACAGGCCCAGAATAGAATCGAAACCAAACTGGCAACCCTGCCTTTTGTTGGAAAGATAGACATTAAGAGCGTAACCGTCATGAGCACTTGGTTTGCTGTCCTAATCGATTTTCCAGACGCAACAGAATTCAATCAAACCGCCGAAAATCTTCTTGACTCAGTCGCAGGCGCAGTTGTAAGAGAATTCATTGCCGACGGTGTGAGGTTTCGAGGTTTTGAAATCCACGGAAAAGGAGGAGCATCATTAATTTTCAAGGAGAAAGCCTCGCCATGAAGGATCAGGAAAGGGATGTTCTCCGCAGAACCATTCTTGAACTGGTTAAGAAGGGTCATGTGCACTACACGGATATTGAGAAGAAAGCGGTTGCAACATGCCTACGCTTCGCAACAACCAACACAGTCAGAAAACAATTCTACCATTATCTGCTTGTCAATGGCTATGTGGAACGAGTCAGCAGAGGCATCTACAGAATCACATTAAAAGGAGAAAAGCTCTTAGAAATATTGAATTGAGTTTCAAGTTGCAAGAGAACGCGACCATATATAAACAAAGGGTTCAAATCCCTTCCCTCGCACTGGAATTCGGGGCTGGCGTTAAATTCTCGGTTGATAGGCGAATAGAAGTGTTTAATGCGCGGGCTATTCGAACACGCATCGTTCAGCTCGAATGATGAGGTAAGAAATTGACCGAACAGAAAAAGAGGGGGAAGCTGGAACCAAAATGCGAACTTGCGTTAAAGCCCTGACGATAAGTGGAGGTTATTTCCTACCTTTCCTCGGCGTGGGTACAAGGCTGGGTACAAAGCCGAGTTGCTGCATCAAGCCCAGAGTATCCCACCTTGACCATTCTTCCACGATCTTGCCGCCAGCAATGCGGTCGATGTGGATCCCCCATATTGTCACCTTCTTATTGGTGGGGGGACGCCCCATAAATTCACCTTTGTGTGTGCCAGTCGATGTCCAGCGCACCGTTGCCCTATCCCCTTCGACGACTATGTCATCAATGGTGAAATGAAGGTCGGGAAACGCGCTGAAGAACTCGCTTGTATATTGTTTGTTGTCCTTGATGCCGTACATATCCCTGCCCATGCCACTGTGACCGACCCAGTCAGTGGCGTATAACTCGTCTATTACGGCCATGGCGGCTGCCTTCCCCTTGTTCAACTCCTTAATAAAACGACGCACGAGCGCCTTGTTTTCTTTTGCTGACATAACAGATCACCCGCTAATTGCTAACTGACCTATTTAGTATATATAATTTTAACGTGCCCACGCAGAGTTGCTTTCAATGTCATCCAAGTGAGGAGAAATCAAGCTGCGACCATGCGTAAGCAGGGTTCAAGTAACGACGGTGAGCCACAGAATAAGGCTACGTAGAGGGCTGGCCAAATATGTGGTAAGGTTTGTTCGTGTTACATTTCACGAAGCCCCAACAACTGTTAAATGTCAAAAAGAGGTAATGAAATTGAGAGTAAAGGGGGAGGTGATATTTTGGTTAGGATGGAAAACTCTTTTGACATCAAGGCTCCACCTGAGAGAGTCTG
>CAYLSJ010000141.1:0-3740 GCA_964386655.1 uncultured Candidatus Bathyarchaeia archaeon
AACACTAACATGTGCTATGTTGACGGCGTTGCGGGCAGGTTGGAACAGTTGTACTTGAACACGCAAGCGCAGTCTGTTTATGTTCGTGGTGGGTGTTGACTCGTGCTATTGTTGCATCATCACCGCGCAAATTTGGCTGAGACTGTGCGGGCATCGTCGTAGGACTGTTCTCGGTGACATCAACGAGCAGAATGTTATGTGGGAAGGGGCCGTGGCTGTCTTAACGTCGCCGTTGACCATGTGCTTCTGTAGCGCTCGAATGTTTGATATACGCTAACCTGAAAATGATATGCTGGCGTGTGAACTCTGAAAATGGAACCTACCGATTGCTTTGATGAGTTGCTCTCCAATCTAAAAGAGATTCAGAGACAGCAACGCTTGAGACGCCTGAGAAGGATACTCATTTTCTTGCTGGTCGGCCTTTTCATAGCCAGAGATTCCAGCAAAATAATATCGGAACTGACGGCAAGGAACAGACGGATTGTTGCTAATCTTCTCCTGCGCCTCGAAGCCTCAGTGAGCAAGGAGCAGCGAATCAAAGAGTTGGCCGATACATATGCCAGTCTGACAATGCTTGAGGAGAGAATTAAAGCGGACACTTTTCTCAAAGCGGCGTTCGGACTTGAAAACTATCATGACACGCTTGTTGCTCATGTGAAAAAAGCAATAGAAAGAAGGGAGCAAGCAATAGAAAAACTGACCCAAGAATTGGCAAGCAGTGGGACTTACCTCACTCATGCCGACAGGCAGAATTCGTTGTGCACTTTGGACTCGTATCAAGAGGATCTAGACCATTGTGAGCGATGCAATGCTCTTGACAGTGGATACATCGGCAAACGAAAAAAATGGCTTGAGGAACAAAGAAATGCGATTCTGGAGTATAACTGTAATTTCGTCGCTCAAATGAAGAAAGACTACAGTCATCTCTGGAACAAAGGACTCCTCGCTTTGGATGATGAACAGCAAACAGCGATAGTCACAGATGACAAACACAATCTTGTGGTGGCAGCAGCTGGTTCAGGAAAGACTGAAGTTCTTATCACGAGGATAGCTTACCTGATAACAAGGACTCCTGACAAGATCAAACCGCACCGGATCTTGGCAATTGCATATCAAAACAAGGACGTAAAGCAAATCGAAGAGCGGTTGGACGAGCAATATGGGATAACTGGGGTAAATGTCAAGACCCTTCACAGCTTAGGAATAAGCGTTCTTCGGATAGCTGGTAAGATGAAAAAGATCCTTGACAAGAACGAACGTCCTCGCATCATTAAGCGCATATACCAGCACAAGATGAAGTATGAAGCGAACTTCTACCAAGCATTCTTGAACTACGTCAAGTCTCTTCACGAAAGAGAAGCGGAAGAGCACAACACGAACAAAGTAAGCACTCTTCAGATGAGGAAGCCCTTGCCATACACTTCTTTGGACGGAACGAATGTCCAGAGTAGAGCAGAAAAAGAGATTCTGGATTTCTTGCTGACAAGTAAAATCAATGGGGCGCCAGTCAAAGTCGAATATGAGCCAGAGATAAAAGGCTTAGGAAGACCCGACTTCTATCTCCCCGAATATGATCTGTTTATCGAAAACTGGGGCTTGAACAAGAGGGGAGAAGTTCCAGAATGGTTTGCTAAGTCAACAGCTGAATACAAGGTGAATATGGAAAGGAAGAGATCTTGGTTCGCCAAATACAGCAAACCGCTTGTTGAAACCTATGCGTATGAATATGACGATGAGCATCCACAGAGCATCCTTAAATTACTCAAGAATAGAATTGTTGAGCAGCTCAAAGCAAGATACAACAAGGATTTTCGTTTTGACACAATGAACTATGATGAGTTGGTTGAAGTCGTTTGCGAGTCTGATAAGGATTGGATCTCTGAAGACCGCGTATCCACCGACGTCTCCGACTTCATTAAGAATGCAAAGACATACGATTTGCCACCAGAGCAGATCTTGAAGAAACTGGAAAGTGGAAGCTGGTCAAGAAAACAACGCACCTTTGGAAAGCTGGCTGTGGAAATATACAGAGAGTATCAGAAGAAACTTGGAGAGCTAGAAAAGATAGATTTCGAGGACATGATAAACAACGCAATATATGAGCTGGGCAAGGAAGAAAAATTGTGCAAGGATATCTATGACCACATCTTGATTGACGAGTTTCAAGACATAACGCAGCAAACGCACAGATTGGTTCAACAGCTCCTGATGCACAACCCTAATTGCAGGTTGTTTTGCGTGGGTGATGATTGGCAGAGCATAATGGGTTTTGCAGGCTCAAACGTCGATTTCTTCATTAATTTCGGGAGGGATTTTGAGAATCCTGCGATCACCCACATATACACCAACTACAGAAGCACAAGAACCATCGTTGATGCTGGAGCACGCTTAATAGGCTACAATCGAAATTGCCAGATAGCCAAAAAGACCGTTTCTAAGAATGAAAAAGGAACACCAATCAGGATACTCAGATCACCACATAAGATTAGCTATAGAAGAAATTACCACCAGCAAATAGCTGCAGACTGCCTCAACCGAGTAGCCGAGTATCTTAAGAGGGGTTACCAAGAAAGAGACATTCTGATACTAAGTCGATTCAGACGGGTCTATGCCCGTCAAACTCCTAAACTTCACTACATCATTCAGAACATCCTAGAGGAAGCAAAGGACAAAGGGATAAGGATCTCTCCAAATGCCAAAACTGCAAGAAATGTTCGATTGCTGACCGTTCACAAAGCTAAAGGATTAGAAGCAAGGGTGGTCTTCATCTTGAATGCGATCAAAGACACCTATGGCTTTCCTTGCGAAATTCAAGACTCCTCGATTCTTGAACCTGCCAGAGAAAATCACCCTCACCAAGAGCAGCTAGAAGAAGAACGCAGGTTGTTTTATGTAGCCATGACTCGTGCTAAGGAAGATCTCTACATCTATACATGGGAACCAGCAAAGAGCGAGTTTCTTGAGGAGATAGCAGACTACGCTACTGAAGAGCGTTTGAACTATTAGGAGCGATAGCTAAGCTGCCGTTCCTACATGGAGAACGCCGTATTCAGCAGATAGCATCTCCAGACACAAAGCCTTGTCTCATTTAATCATGCCCTACGGAGTCTCTCAGAAAGTCAATGCTGATTCTCATGTTCACTCATCTCATTACGTTAGTTGAAGAGAACATTCTGTTCGCCTCAAGAAAACGTCGATGTTCATTTGTGGTGGAGAGGTGGATTTGAACCCCACGACCACCGCTTTACCAAGACTGCCCTATACAAAACACCTAACATTCAGTTACTTTGCACCTACAGAAAAGGGCGCCTTCAGATTATTGTATCTTCGTTCTTAGATTTATTGGTTCTTGAGAAAGTTTTTACTGCACCTGCACATTCAATCACAGAGGCTTGTGGCAGCTTTGAATGAGAGGGACTTAGCCGGTCAGATTGCTGAACAATTGGTTGGGCGTAGACGTGAGATTCGCTTGATCTTAGCTGCGGTTAGGTCGGGCACCCCAGTCTTGATTGAAGGAGGAGTTGGGCGAGGCAAAACCAAGGTTTCTTTGGAAGTGGCTAGGGCGCTGAACCGTCCTTTCTTCCGAGTGGATGGCGCGCCTGACATGAGCGTGCAGAAGATTGTGGGCTGGTTTGATCCTTCGCTGGTTTTGCTAGAATCGGATGAGGCACAGAGAAGGGATATCAAGCCGGGTTTTTCGTGGGACACGTTTATTGATGGACCTTTGACTAAGGCGATGA
>CAYLSJ010000142.1:0-3703 GCA_964386655.1 uncultured Candidatus Bathyarchaeia archaeon
TATTGGAACAAGCGACAACACACTAAAAATACCGATAGTTCTGTACTGTCGTTTTATGAAGGCTTTGGCGCCTTCCTCAATGTAATCAGCGATTTTCTCCATCTGACGTTGACCGCGTGGCTCTCGAAGGATGGACCAAGCTAAGTAAGCGACAACCAGCATGGCAAAGACTCCGACTGACAACGCAAGCCATGTGAGGTCCAACTGCCACCGCGCACCTTCTCCTATAGTCATGTTATTCCTGATTAGTCCTACACCATCTCAGAAAGCCTACTTATAAACATAACAGGCTAATCTGCACAATAGGTTGAGGTTTCATTCATCTAGAAATGGTGTGCCTAGTCACATCCTCTAAGAATCCAAGAGAAAATGCGCAAAGTGAACCATGCCATGGATGCTTTAACGTCTGACTGGTCTTCGGCTGCTCCATTCATATACGATATTGCGAACCAAACCTGCTATTCTGCGAATGTGCTTCATCTCGTCTGGTCCAGCTCCCTTACTGGACAGTTGGACTGTTCCAACATCCTCGCCTCCCTCTATCGTGACTGCGACATCGTTTGTGGCTAGGAAGCTGAAAAGCTGAAGGGAGAAATGATAAGTGAATCTTACGTGGATTAAGCGTTCCTGTGGCGTTTCTTCAGAGGTTCGTTTGATGCTCTTTAGGCGGAAAGGTTCTCCTTGCTCGTATTCCTGAAGACGTTTTATGAGGTAGCTGACGAAATGGTCGATGTTCTCTTTTTCCACTTTCACTGGCATTTCAAAGACGTAGGGCTCCCCGACTGATGAGGGCGCTTTCTCTATTTTCCATTGTCTTAAGAGGGAAGGCGTAGCCAAGACAGATGCTTTGATAGCTGGAATTGCAGCTCCTACAGTGGTTACTCCTATTCCTACAGCTAAAGCAACTAAGCTCCATCCTAACGAAAGCTTCTGTCGAACTATAATATCTGTTGGAAACAGGAGAAAACCTTGGTACAAGCTCATGCCCAGCAAATAGCCAAAAGCTCCTCCGACTAACCCGATTATTATGGCTTGGTCCACAAAGAGCATTGTTATATGAGATGGGTTGAGACCTACAGCAGACAAAATTTTCATCTCATGCCTCCTTTCATAGACAGAAGCAGACATAGCTACTCCAATGGTCAACGCCACTATTATCAAAGCTATGACTATGCCAGAGCCACCGATTTCAACAGACGACCCAAGCACATAGAAATAGAGGCTTTCACCTATCGAAGCCCAGACCTTGAAGTTCCTCATTATGGCAAGTTCGCGTGCTAAGGGAAGAATATTATCTGGAGTATTCATCAGAACATTTACTCGGGAAAGAAAAACAGAATCAGAGAAGCAGCAAGCATTTTGATAAGTGGTTATAATCACTTCATCTGGGGAACACTGTAGCGCTGACTCGCGTACATGAGCTCCATCCAATTGTACGTGTTCCTCAAGTTGCTTTTGACACATGTACAAGAATCGTTGTCCATCCAAATCTCTGAGATCGTCAAGGCTGGAATCCCCAAGAATCCCGACAAGCTTAAATGATAAGACTCTGTCAGCGCCTGTACCTGTTGGTGCACGTCGACCATACCATACTAGTTCATCACCAACTTGGACGCCTAGGTCGTTCGCGGCTTTTTCACTAAGAAGTATTGCATTGCTTTCATTGTCAGTTAGGTATCTGCCCATTTTGACAATGGAATCTAAACGAGTTGTAGACGCTTCAGCACTTGGAACTATGCCCACAACACTGAAGAAAATCTTACCAGTCAGAGAGGAGGAATTAAGGCTTCCTAAAGGATCTTGATATTCCCTGATTTCAACTTGGCTGACATATCGAATTACTCGTTTAGGAGTGTTATCTAAACGCGGCGCCACCAAAACGGTTCCGTTCCTATCTGCTAACCATGCGATGTCTGCTTCCCTCATAGGTGTAAAGGGAGTGTATCCTTGGACAAGCGACACTGGAGCATTAGCAGACCTAACCAAAAGTCCTTCAACAGGTAGGCTTTGAGAAGTCTTTCTAACCAAAAGACCGTATTCTGTTGAAAGAGAAGTCAAGGCAACAAAAGCAGTAATAGAAACCGTTACCACGACCAGGGATAGTATGAATCGAAGTCTTCGACGCCTTATATTCCGCTTTGCCAACGAAAACAAAGCCGCAATTGTACTCCCAAGCGCTACACGTCCTTCAGAAACCTTTTCCTTGACCAACCGAGGCAACACAAGAGCGAGAACAAGGACGATGCCTATGTAGCCAATCGAGCTTCCAATGAGAATAGATAGATCCGCAATACGACTGCCTGGATAGAGATAGTAGAAGGATGCAAACAAAAAGACGTAGGCACCTAAGGCAAACAGAGCTTTCAGTTTCTCGCTTTCAAAAAGAAGCGATGCCACGGCTACAGCGGTGAAGGCAAAAAACAGCGGAAAGAATGCCGCAGAAGCCGCAGCTTCAGGGTACATGGCGCTAATTCTCTGACTGAGTTTGGTGGCGATTTGGTAAGCATACAGAATGTTCACGTAAGAGTCAGCGTATGATCCTTCTGCATATTTTTCCTCAGCTGAAATGAGCAAATCTTGAGCTTCTGCCAAGTCATGTTTCTCCGCTGATATGAAGAAGCCCATTCCTTGTGCTTGTTCAAGGGAACTCTCCACCTCTTGTAGAAGATTCTGAGTAGCTTGCAGATTGTATTGCACTACGTATTCTCCCATGTCAACGTGAAGGATCTGTCCTTGTTTCAGAATTGGCAATTGATCGATTTTGAACTGAGATGCTTGTGGAACCAATTCGTATATGGTCGAACCGTCATGATAAATCACATCTTTGTCATAGCTCCTAACCGCGACAACTGTAACCTCAACAGAAGTATCGGCTGGAACAATCACTCGCCGAGGCTCCAACCCAAGAAAACAACTGTGCCCTTCCCCGAAGTAGCTGTCAATTGGGTCGGAGAAGAAGCGGACGCAATCTTTCGAGGACGGACTGACTTGAAAAACAAGCTGAGCAATAGACTGCCACGGCGTTGTGGAATCTGCAATCAACACATCATTGTCAAAGATGTAAGAGGCAGCAGGCGTTAGTTGAGCTGTAAAATTCCCTAGGAAAGCCTCGGGCGACTTCCCCAAGAACCTTACGAGTGGAACGTATCGGTGATCTTGAGTATAGATATAGAGGCGATACTCATGTGACCAGGAAATCGGTTCGCCCAGTGTAGCGTTAAAGAATCCATTAGCGTTTGTCGTGACAGAGGTTTCAAGGAAACCATTTACGTGAATAGACGGTGTCCACACCTCTCGAAGATAGTACGGTGGCTGCATTCTCACCTCTTCGACCTGCCAAAAATCAACCGTCACATTTTGCAGTCCATGGCCATTCTCGTCCAAAATGCGTCCTTTTACTTCAGTGGAAGATTCGCAGCGGACTTCGTGAAAAGCCATGAACGGCGTCAACATGCAGAAGCAGAAAATGAGCAATTTTAGGTAGTGGGGTCTTTTCACTTGTACGTGATCGCCCCAATTGATATTTCTCAAGGGTTTCTCACTCTGAGATCATTAGGGGTACCTGCTCTCTCGATTTTTCCGTCGCGAATCCAAACAATCTTGTCACTGACTTGTATCATTCCCAGGTCGTGGGTCGCAGCGATCACGGTTATTCTCCTTTTTCGGTTCAGTTCTTTTAGCCAATCTACAATTTCGCGTCCAG
>CAYLSJ010000143.1:0-3591 GCA_964386655.1 uncultured Candidatus Bathyarchaeia archaeon
TTCATGTATTCCGTAACCAGCTAATCCACCAGCCAAAAGCACTAGCAAGATGCTTGAGAAGTAGAAGAATCGCTTCACGTTGATCTTCATACCCACAAAGAATATCGCATACGCCAAGACCAAAGAGGTCAGGGTTCCAAGCAGCAGCCCAGCGATCGTCGCAGCTGCGTCAGCTACAAGGAACGGCATCAGGAATAGGACAGTTTCTAAGCCTTCTCGAAAAACTGCTACAAACGCAAAAGACACCAAGCCAAAAGTAGCGCTTCGCGTAGCCATTGCCTCAACACGATGCTCCACTTCAGCCCTAAATTCTCTGCCTTTAGTAGCCATCCAATATATCATCGTAGTCAGCACAGCGACAGCCATCAACGCTGCAACACCTTCAAAGAGCTGCTGAACCGATTCAGAAAGCGTCCCGTACCCAAACCAAACAGCAGCTCCCAGAAAAACGCTTGCAGCTGTCGCAGACAAGACACCATACCAGACGTATCTTGAAAGAGAACTTCTACCAGTTCGAGCTAAATATGCCAAAACAATGGATGTTATCAAAGCAGCTTCCAGAACTTCCCTGAAAGTAATCAAATACTGACCGAACATTAAGCCGCCTCCCTCAGACTCGTCACGTTAAGACTGTGCTATCTGACCAGCAGGAAGAGCAACAGTACGAGGAGCAGAAGAGCCAAGTACATGTACCAAGCTAAGCCACGTGAAGGACGATTACAACCACTGGTGTTACAGTAGCCGCCGTAATGCGCAGCATGCCTGTTCGATGTTGACAGATGCAGATACAAGCCATGATTCTTATTGAACTCGGATTGACATTTTGCAGAACAGAAATAGTACACCTTGTTCTCATGAATCGCCTTGTACTCAGCTAGATTCGGATCTACAGCCGAGCCGCACACTGGGTCCTTAACTTCAGCCATGCTTCTCACCCTTCGTCAGCCTTCTTTCCTTCTTGTAGGAGCCTGCGCAGTGCGTACAGCAGAAAGTGGTTTCTTTGCCCTCTATGACTTCATGGTAGCCGCCTTCATACACTTTGCAGCCGCAGTGAGCGCATACATCAAGGCTTGGCTCAATAGCGATACTGACCAAGTTAGCGAAACGTTTGAACAGACCAGTACTAAGCCTCTTGCCTTCCTTCGTGAGTTCAAAGACTTTTTTCTCCTTCTCACCCACGGGCTTGAGCGTATGCTTGACCAAGCCCTTCTTCTCAAGCTGCTGCAAGAAGGGATAAACAAGACTTGGGCTGACTTCCTTTCCAAGACGCTGCTTGAAACGACTCAGTATGCTGTAACCGTGAGCTGGACCTTCATAGAGTATCATGAGTATGTAGAAGCGTGAGAAATCCGAGAGCAAATCATGCAGGGGTTCAGTCTTTGTCTTAGGAGGCATGTGCGCTCATCAGGGATGCTATGGAATAGGCAGCATATAAATATTACCTGTAGAGATATATCTAAAGAAGATACATTTATATTCTGGAACCCGCCCAAAACATAACAGCTAAACAGCAACAATGGAAGAAAAGCAGTTGCCAAGAGACCCTGTTTGCGGCATGATAGTTGATGCGAACACAGCCATTAAACGAAAGATCGGCGACAGAACATACTATTTCTGCAGCGAATCATGCGCCCGCACCTACGAGCAGCCTGAACTTGAATTAAGAAACTTGAAGCGTCGAGTCACAGTGACCCTGCTGGGCGTTCTGAGCGTTGCCACCCTGAGGCTGATTGGCGTGTTGGCCATTGCAGGCTTGTTTGAGGCTTTGATGGCTTTCAAGTTGGCTGGCATCATCACGCCTTGGAACCTGGCTTTTTTCATAATCTCAACGCCGATTGTCTGGTTGGCTGGGTGGGGTATCCATTATGGAGCTTACGTGTCGCTTACGAATCGAGCAGTAAACATGGACGTCTTGATCTCAACAGGCGTATTAGCTGGCTGGATATACGGCGCCGTAAGCGCATTTCTCCCTGGGCTAGAAACTGTGCCAGGACAGGGCTCGGAGTACATGCAGGTTGCTGTGGGCATTTTGGCTTTTGTGTTGTTTGGCAAGTATATCGAGGAGACGATTCGGAGAAGGTCTGCGGCAGCCATTCGAAGGTTGCTAGAGCTTCAGCCAACAATTGCTAGAGTGATTAAGGATGGTCGAGAGGTTGAGGTTTCAATTGATGAAGTTCAGGTTGGAGATGTCTTTGTCGTCAGGCCTGGGGAGAAGATTCCAACAGACGGTGTGGTTGTGGCTGGTTATTCCTCGGTTGATGAGAAGATAATCACTGGCGAGAGCATACCTGTGGAGAAGAATGTGGACAGCGAAGTCATCGGCGCGACCATAAATAAAACAGGGTTGCTCAAAGTCAAAGCTACGAAGGTGGGCGAAGACACGGCTTTGATGCAGATTGTGCGCTTAGTGGAAGAGGCTCAGTCTTCAAGTGCGCCTGTGCAGAGGTTGGCTGACCGTGTTGTCGCATACTTTGTTCCTGCTGTGTTCACTGTTGCTGCCATAGCATTTGCTTACTGGTTTGTCACAAGTGGGTTTTCATACGCCTTCTTGGTGCTATTAGCCATCTTGCTCATTGCCTGTCCCTGTGCCCTGGGCATAGCGACTCCAACAGCGATTTTAGCTGGTGTGGGCAAAGGCGCTGAATACGGTGTCCTCCTTAGAGGCGGCGAGTATGTTGAGAATGTGCGAAAGCTGACCACCGTGATCTTTGATAAGACTGGCACTTTGACAAAGGGTGAGCCTTCAGTCACAGATGTAGTGGCTTTTGATGGCTTCAAAGAAGGCGAAGTGCTCGAGTACGCTGCGATAGCTGAAAAAGGCTCAGAGCATCCATTGGCAGAGGCTGTGGTCAAAGCGGCAAATAAAGCCAAGATAAAAATAGCTGACGCTGAGTCTTTTGAGGCTGTGCCTGGACACGGCGTTAAAGCAGTGCTTCGTGGTCACGCACTTCTGCTTGGAAATCGAAGACTCATGGAGCAAAACCAAGTCAAAGTAGAGAAGCCCGTTGAGGCTCAGTTGATGAAATTTGAGGAACAGGGCAAAACCGCCATGCTGCTCTCTCTAGACGGAAAGATGGCTGGAATTGTTGCGGCTATGGACACGCCTAAAGAGAACGCTGCTGAAGCCATAGAAGAGCTCAAAGCTATGGGGTTAGAGGTTGCCATGCTCACAGGAGACAACGAGCGGACAGCTAAAGCGGTGGCATCGGAGTTGAGTATTGACAAGGTCATAGCGAATGTTCTGCCCTGGGAAAAAGTCGACGTCATCAAGAAACTGCAGGGCGAAGGCAAAGTTGTGGCAATGGTTGGCGACGGTGTCAACGATGCTCCTGCTCTTGCTCAAGCTCAAGTGGGCATAGCCATAGGCAGTGGCACAGACATAGCCAAAGAAACAGGTGGCATTGTCTTGATCAAGGATGATTTGCGTGATGTGGCTCGTGGTATCAAGCTCAGTAAGGCTACGATGCGGAAGATTAAGCAGAATTTGTTCTGGGCTTTCATATACAATACTGTGTCTATTCCTGTGGCTGCTGGTTTACTAGTACCGTTAGGCATATTCGTAAGTCCGATGTGGGCGGCTGGCGCCATGGC
>CAYLSJ010000144.1:0-3586 GCA_964386655.1 uncultured Candidatus Bathyarchaeia archaeon
ACTTCGCTGCTATCACAATTATCTCAGGGACAGGTACAAGTCGCTTAAAACAATTCAATAGAAGCTCAGGGGATGTAATCGAATAGTCTTTCAAAGAATCTCACCTGTATGTAATTGATTAAACTTGTTAACCCGACATTATGTTTGTTCCTTGTATAAGTTTTTTCTGAGTCGAAATCATGAAAATGCAAATAGTCATGTGGTAACCATATTGTGAGTTTAAGCCATAACAAATAAGTTAATAGTATCTCAAGAAGGCATTCAAGGTCTAACTATGAGAGTTGAATGGTATATGCCAGTCAAGGCACTAACATTCAATCAATGCTTTTGCTCAACTGAACCAAAACCGTCAAGAAAAGCCCTCACGCTTCTGCCCAAAACTGAATGACTGTAGCCTCCCTCGAGGACAGCAAACCTTCTGCCCCTGCACTTGTTTTCAGCAAATCCTCTAAGTTTGGTTCCGATAGTGCGGTAATCTTCGGTTTTCAGGAGTCCGCCCCAATCTTGTTCATGGCGGTCGAAGCCTGCTGAAACCGCCAGAATGTCAAAAGGCTCAAGTCGAGCGGACACAAATCGATTCAACTCATCAATGTAAGACTGTCGGCTAATGTCCTCAGGGTGTAAGTACGTTACTTGCGGTGACGAAGCGAAAATATTGGCTATGCCATCGCCATAATGCAAATCAATGTCTACAATAACTGCCTCATCGATCCTCCTTTCAACACGAAGCTTCTCCACAGCAACAGCGACATTATTGAAGTAACAAAAACCCCAACTCGAACCACGACTAGCATGATGCCCTGGAGGACGAATCAAGCCAAAGGCAGAGTCACCCTGCAAAGCCAGCTCAGAAGCCATTACAGCACCTCCAACCGCCAAGAGTGCAATTTCATAGGCTAGCCGATGACTCTTAACATAGTCAACATGGTCACGACTGTGAACAAGCAAGACATCCTGCTCACCAGCTGGCTCCGGCTCAACAAACTCGAAATGCCCTCTTAACTCATCACTGATGCTCTCAATTCTACCAGGCGCAGACGCAGGGTCAGAGGAATAAACTTCGCAGTAACGGTTGTGATAGACAACCTTCAATGACGACTGCACCTTAAGGGTCTCGAACTATTTTGCATAATCTGCAAGCAGACTTTGACGAGGCTCAGCTGCCTTCTCTTCACCCTTATCATCAGTTGATGTTGCTTCTGCCTTCTGCTCAGCCTTTTCCTCAGCTACTTCCGCCTCGGATGTCTCTTCATGGGTTTCAGCTTCACTCTCAGTTTCTTTCAGGGCGTTCTTGCTGCTTCCAATTGGTGCTGTTGCCTCGATTCTTGGCAGAATCCTCATGTAATCAGCCCATGCTTGAAAGTATCCGCGGTCATATTCATCGTGCAGACGGCTTTCTGTATGACTTAGGAACTCTTTTCGATAGTTTCTCAACCGCTTCTTGTCAGTCAAGTCCACTGAAGACAGAAACGCATATCGGTCGGTGTTTTTCATGGTCAAAAGCATGCCGTAAAGTGCTTGGAAGTAGCCTCTGTTCCTGTCGCTCACATGCATCTTCTGTTTAATGCGCTCAAGAATGCGTTCAGCCTCAGCAAACTGTCTAGAAGTCACAAGCTGAAAGAATCGTGTGGAATAGATTTTGGGAACAGGCTTTGTCAACTCAACGTCTTCCCTGCTGATCCTCTTCAGATACGTCCTCTACACCGTTCTCAGTTATCTTGAAAACTCTTTCGCCCTCAGGCAGATACGGACTCGAAACCAATCGTGCAATTCGAAGGGGTCCGCGCGACGACTTACGTAAGTAAACGCGCGTGTGACTCGTATGCGCCACAATATGTCCACCTACAGGGTGAACTGCATCTCCGAAGAAAACATCTGGCTTAGCCATAACTTGATTTGTAACTATGGCAACTGCGTTGAAGGCGCGCGCTAAACGGATCAATCTGTGCATGTGCTTGTTGAGTTTCTGCTGCCTCTCAGCCAACATCTCTCTGCCCAGATACTCGCTGCGGAAGTGAGCGGTTAAAGAATCAACAACTATTAGGCGTATGTTGTTGTCCTTGACGATTTTGTCAGCGTTTTCCAGAAGGAACATTTGATGGTCCGAGGTGTATGCCTCAGCGAAGACTATTCTCTTAATAATATCGTCAGGGTTCAAGCCAAGATGCTGTGCCATTTGAACAATGCGTTCTGTCCTAAACGTGTTCTCAGTGTCGATGTACAATGCGCCACCGTTCAATCCGCCACGTTCAATGGGCAGCTGCACGTTGACGCACATTTGGTGGCACAGTTGGCTCTTGCCGCTTCCATACTCACCGTAAAACTCAGTGATGGTTTGCGACTCTAAGCCGCCTGCTAAGACCTCGTCTATGGCTTTGCTGCCAGTTGTGAGACGCATGACGGATTGGCGAAGCTTCATCAACTCGTCGGCGCGCATAAAAGTAAGCGACAAAGTGGACCTTGCAGCGCGTATAACATCCATAGCTTTTTTCTCGCTGATGCCTGCAGGTTCCAATTCCTTAATAGCAGCGGTGGCGACTGATTCCACGGTGTTGAAGCCTAGTTCGCGTAGTTTCTGTGCCGTGGCTGGTCCAACACCGGGTAGGTCTTCCAGCCGTTCATACTTCTCTTCTGCTGCAGGCTGCTCTTCCTCTTGTTCCTCAACGACCATGATGGCATGCCTCGTATTCGATGCTGGCTCATTGCAGATAGAGACATCAGCGCGTATTTAAGTTACGCGAAGGGCGGGACAAAAAGTTATTGGAGTGCTGGCTGAAATTACTGCTAGTCGAATGAGGGTATACGATGAAGGAAAACAAGGCGTTGCTTGAGGTGTTGGATGAGGTCGGAGATATTTCAGGTTGGACTGCCTTCGACTTGGGAAGTGGTCCATGCACGGTGATTGCTTGCCTAGCTAATAGAATAGGGGATGGCAGGGTCTTCGCAGTGGATCTATACATGGGTCTCATGGACGCATTAAGGAAGTCTCTGTCGAAGGAACTGCTTCTTAAGACGATTGCCCTCAAAGCTGATTTAAGAAGGCTTGACTTTCTAGCGGATGGGTTCGTTGATCTCGTTACAGCTTATGATACGCTCTCGGTGGTGGAGCAGTACACACCCGGCGGAACTCCTTACGTTCTCAATGAAGCGCGAAGAATATTGAAGCCCAAAGGATGGTTCGTTGCGATAGAGCATTTTCCTTTGGTGTCTATCAAACCCGTGGACAAGGCTCAAGAGGCTGAGGTCCGTTGGTGGAGGGTTCACGTGAAGATTGCAGAAGCGCTTGGAGAAACAACGGGTGTGGAGTACACGCCCATTACCTTGCAGAAGATTCTGAGGAAGGCAGGGTTCACAGTGAGTCGATGGAAGCAATTAGAAAACGAAGGAACCGAGCCAGGCATAAGGTTCGGCTCTAAGATAATCGCGAAAACTAAGCAGATACCTGATAAGAATCTTAGAGCAGAGATCCTGAGTGAAATGCAAAGCATCGAAAAGCAGGCGCTAAAACATGGCATGAGGGAATTGCCACGGTTTGCAGTATACGCGCGCAATCCCACGACCAAGCCGATAAGAAAGCTGAAGAGAC
>CAYLSJ010000145.1:0-3441 GCA_964386655.1 uncultured Candidatus Bathyarchaeia archaeon
TCATCAAACAGGAATTCGTCAGCTTGGGACCAAAATTCTGGCTCGAAGACAACGCCGGCATCCACCTGGGCGAAATCGACGGCAAAGTAGTCACAGTGCACCACGAATACGAAATCAAAGACAAGGATGGACAAGTAAAAGCAAGGGTTAAGAAAAAAATCCTAAAACTGTTCGGAAGCGAATGGTGGATGGAAGACTCAGGGGGACATGAGATAGCGAGAATAAACGGCAACATCGTCCACCACACATACGATATCACAGCGCCGGACAAAACAGTTATCGCCAAAGTTCACCTCAACTGGGCAACGATTCGAGACGAATACTGCATAGAAATCGTCAAACAAGACTTTAACCCGCTCTTAATTCTCGGATACGCAATCGCCATGGATCATGTAGAACATCAGGACAGAAGTTCTATGTCCCGAGGAACCTCCATCATAACAAAACTCCTTGGACATTGACAAAACACAGTAGTATTGAATTCACAGCACGCGAATCTTTGTTTAAATCAGAATTTAGCCCAACCTCTAAAGCGCGCTGAAGGAACAACATCTGCATCTAATGTCCTACTGCTGATCGCACTGCAAAGAAGTCTTCAGTTTGAATGCCGTTCAACAAGACGAAGTTTTGACGAGTAGAGCCGCAGGTTACAAAAATAGGGGAAGCATTGCAGCCTCTAACTATGGATGCATCGCTTATCTTGATGCTTCTTCAAACCTTTTGGCAACAGAATTCCAGTTGACGATGTTCCAGAAAGTCTCTACGAATTTGGCTCGGTCATTCTTGAAGTCGATGTAGTAGGCATGTTCGAATACGTCGAGAACCATCAGGATTCTGAATCCCGGATAGATGTTAGTGTTATGCTTCTCAACCTGCATTACCAAAGGTCTGCCAGTCAATCGGCAAAGCGTCAGCGCACCCCAACCAGAACCTTCAACACTCATCGAAGCCTGAGAAAACTCCTTCTTAAACCGTTCAAAGCTTCCAAACTCCTTGTCAATCGCAGATGCAAGAGCGCCTCCTGGTTTTCCGCCGCCTTTACCATCTGGCGCCAAGTTCTCCCAGAACAGTGAGTGTAACCTGTGTCCACCAATGTTCCAAGATAATTCCTTCAACGTAGCCTTCATGTCGATGTCTGCGCTATCTTTTCTCGCTTTGTCGATTCGTTCAAGCAGCATGTTTGCGCCGTTCACATATGCTTGATGGTGCTTCTGATGATGAATAGTTAATTGCTGCTCTGACATGTGTGGTTCCAAATCCTTGTATCCATATGACAGTTTGGGCAGAGAGTAAAACTTGGTGGCCTCCATTCTTATCATTCCCTTCAGAAATTCTATTCCTCTGCTCTCTTTAACTCTTTCTGAAACCTCCGCCTGTCAGCGCCAATTATATCTCTAACATCCGCAATTAACATCCTTTTCAAACAGCCTACATCCTCCTTGGAGGACAGTCCACGTGAAAAAGATAGGAATAGTCACGAGCGGCGGCGACGCACCCGGCATAAACGCAGCAATACGAGCCATCGTCCGCACAGCCTACTCAATGAACATGGAAGTTGCAGGCTTCCAGAGAGGTTGGGAAGGCGTCATGTCAAATGATTCCAGACCTCTTACACCTCGTTCAGTTGGTGGAATTCTGCAACTCGGCGGCACAATACTCCATACTCATAGGAGTCCTCAATTCGAAACAAAGAGAGGAGTCAGGAAAGCAGCTAAAACGCTTTCACATACAAAGGTTGAAGGACTTGTAGTCATCGGAGGCGACGGCTCCTTCAGAGGCGCATGCGACCTAAGCAAAGAGTCAAACACACTTATCGTCGGAGTGCCAGCCACAATAGACAACGACGTCTACGGCACAGATGAAACCATAGGCTTCGACACAGCCGTAAACACAGCACTTGCAGAAATCGACAAAATACGCGACACAGCCATCTCTCATGAGCGAACCTTCATCGTCGAAGTTATGGGAAGAAAACGCGGCTTCCTAGCCCTTACTGCGGGTCTTACATCAGGCGCAGAAATCATAATCGTCCCGGAAATCAAGACTAAAATGGAGACCGTTGCTCAGACAATGCGGGAGAACCAAAAAAAAGGCAAAAGGTCAAGTATAATCGTGAAGGCTGAAGGCGCAGGAGACGCACGGACACTTGCAAAGGAGATCAAGACACGAGTTGGCTCTGAAGTCAGAATCAGCGTACTCGGTTACGCTCAGAGAGGTGGAAGCCCAACCGCTAGAAGCAGGCTGTTAGCCAGCTTGTTTGGAAATAAAGCTGTTGAACTTCTGTTGAAAGCACGAGGCGACAAGATAGTTGGGCTTCAAAACGGTCAAATAGCCACACTAGACATGGAGAAATCCTGCAGTACAATTAAACCGCTTGACTTGAACCTATTGTTGTTGGCAAATGTGTTGGCAACCTAGAAGAAAAGCGTATAAACCTTCACTCCGCTTTTCTATGATAATGGAGTGTGGAAGTGTTTGTCTGAAGACGATTTTTCCCAATGGTTCCGCAGGCGCATGAGACGTCCGTACTCAAGAGACTGGTTGTTCGGCGATGTAGACGAGATATTTCGTGAAATGGAGGAAATGATGCAGAAGGAGTTTAAGGAATTCACCACAAAACTGCCAAAAGATCTTGTTCGAGAGCGGCGTTTGCCAGACGGTTCAACCGCCAAAGAGTGGGGTCCCTTTGTCTACGGCTATTCAATGACAATCGGTCCAGATGGGAAACCGCAGATCAGAGAGTTCGGAAACGTGAAGCCATCGTTGAAGCCTGAGGTGCCGTTTGGACCTAAAAGACCAACAGTTGACATCAAGGAAGAGAGGGAGCCACTTGTCGACGTCATAAGCACCGACAATGAAGTAAAAGTGGTAGCTGAAGTGCCCGGAGTTGACAAGAACAAGATACAGCTCTACGCGACGGAAAAAGCCCTGACAATATCTGTGGATGCGCCTGAGCGCAAGTACTACAAAGAGGTTGATCTTCCTACAAGCGTCAATCCTAAGACTGCGAAATCAGTCTACAAGAACGGTGTCCTCGAGGTTACGTTGACCAAAGCTAAAGAGGAAAGGAAGCCTAAAGGCGAACCCATAAGGATAGAATAAAAAAAGTCGGGTTCCTCTTAATTTTTCACCTTTTTTCTGATGGGCTTTTGTAGACTTGACAGCAGCTTCTAAACCTAACACGGGCTTGACCATGAAGTATCATATGAGGCGTCACGACAAGGAAATAAAAGACGCAGTTCTTCTTAGGAAGATACTTTCACAGACTAGGCATGTTACGATAGCCATGGCTAAGGATAATCACCCTTACCTAGTCAGCCTAAATCATGGCTATGACTCTGAAAGAAATTGCATCTATTTCCATTGCGCAAAAGAAGGGAAGAAGCTTGATTTCATGAAAGCAAACAGTGAAGTGTGGGGTCAGGCTCTCGTTGATTTCGG
>CAYLSJ010000146.1:0-3413 GCA_964386655.1 uncultured Candidatus Bathyarchaeia archaeon
ATCTTGTGAGAGATAGCCGGAGAACCGGGGTTCAAATCCCCGCGGGCCCGCCACTTTTCATTAAACAAGATTGAGAAAGCTGGGTGGTCTTGTTTCAGTGAGTGGCATTCCATAAATAGATGAAAGTCATTTCATGAACCATTGTTCAGCTTGCTTTCGAGGGTTGGCAAAGTGAGGGATCTTGTTCCGATTCTTTTGATGGGAGGCTTGTTTGTTTTGATCCATGGTTTGGCTTTGCTCGTGATAACGCCCTTTGAGGTTGCTGGGCTTGGCGTGTTTGAGAACCCTAATGATCCCTTGAATGTCGTGTACTTTCTGTCTTCACTGTTGATTATTACGGCTGTTTTATTGTTACTCGCTAAGTTTTGGAAGAAGCGGTTCGTGCAGGCTATTGTGTTAGGGTCAATTGGGTATGTAACATTCTACGTGTTTTATCCCTTCTTGACTTTCGCAGTCTCAGGATTCTTAGCTGTTTTTCTCGCAGTTGTCGCAGTTGCCTTCATAATTGCGTTGCTTGTCAAGTTTCCTGAATGGTATGTGATAGACGTGTCTGGTGTACTGCTTGGGCTAGGTTCCATTGCCATGCTGGGCATATCATTGAGCATCTCTCTGGTGATCATTCTGCTTGTTGGATTAGCGGTTTATGATGCGATTTCAGTCTACAAAACGAAGCACATGATTGATCTTGCTGATGTTGTTCTTGACCTCAGACTGCCTGTTATGCTGGTCATACCTAAGAAGCGAGGCTACTCTTTGATTAGAGAGACGAAAAGCCTTAAGGATAAGTTGAAGGCGGGGGAAGAACGAGAGGCGTTTTTCATGGGATTGGGCGATGTTGTGATGCCAGGGATTCTGGTTGTGTCTGCATTTTACAATATTGTTGGCGTGGGGCTGCTAGTCGCTCTGTCAGTAATGCTTGGCACGTTATTCGGTTTCGCGGTGCTTGTGGTTTTCTTGGTTAAGGGAAAGCCGCAGGCAGGTCTGCCGTTTCTTTGCGGTGGCGCCATTCTTGGTTACATTGTGTCAAATCTCCTGTTATTTGGAAAGCTTGCTGGGTTTCTCCTCCTTTTGAAGCCCTAGCCTGCTGACTAATAGTTATATATCTTGGTGCGTTCTTTCAGTTGTGATTTCACTAATCGGTATGGAATGTCATTAGCACAAATGTGAATACCACATGACCGCTGTGAATCCATTTGAACAGTTTCGAAGCGTCTGCGCAACGATTCTTAAAGACGCGTTGAGTAGGCTCTATCCAGATGTTCCTGTGCCCCTCACTCTGGAATTCCCGCCTAGTGCTGAGTTCGGAGAGTTGTCGTCTTCAGCATGTTTTGAACTTGCCAAATCAGTCGGTAAGAAGCCTCTAGAGATTGCAGAACAAATCGTCACTGCTGTGGAGTTGACTGGAGTTCCCCTTGTGCAAAGTGTTAAGGCTGCTGGATCTGGGTACGTCAACTTTTACATGAACCTAGCAGAGTTCAGCAAATTGGCTTTGGAATCGGTACTTGTGCCCAGTGATGAGTATGGTTTTGTGAAGACGGAGAAACCTCTGAAGATCATCGTGGAACACACTAGCGCTAACCCAAGTCACCCCATTCACATTGGAACTGCCCGCAACTCCATTCTAGGCGATTCATTGGCACAAATCTTGAAGGCAAGGGGACACACAGTTTACCGACATTATTATGTCGATGACGTAGGCCGCCAAAGCGCGGTCATGGCATATGGATATGAAAAACTAGGGCAACCTGAGCCTGACGGCAAGCCAGACCACTTCATAGGCCAAATATACGCTATGACCAACTGCATCATTGAAATTCAAAGGCTGAAGAAGGCTGTTGAGAGTGCAAAAAGTCAAGGCGACAATGAGGCTGTTGCAGAGCGGATGCGTGAGTTGCACGATTGGACAGCGGCTGCAGTTGAACTCGAGTCGGCTCATTCACAATTGTTCAACAGGCTCTTGGGTCAGATCAGCAAGGATAAGGACTCTGATGCCCGAATTGCGGAGCTTAACCTTGAGTATGAACGTGGCGAGAAAGAAGCGGTTAAGCAGCTCATTCGCAAAGTGAACACGCTTTGTCTGGAGGGGTTCAGGCAGTCACTGGAAAAGATGGATATCTATTGTGACTCTTGGGATTGGGAAAGTGACTTCGTCTGGAACGGCGATGCAGCCCGAGTCTTAATGCGCTTAGGCGAAACACCATACGTACTCCATGTTGGCGAAGTGTTAGAGTTCAGTGCCAACAAAGTGGTTGACGACCTAGGGCTAAGACCGCAACTTGGCTTGAGCGAAAACTATGAAGTTCCATCGCTTACACTAGTAAGAGCCGACGGCACGACACTATACACTACACGGGACGTTGCGTACAGCCTTTGGAAGTTACGGAAAGCTGACCGGGTGATCAACGTAGTTGGGATGGAACAAACACTGGCTCAGCTACACCTCAGAATCGGTCTCGCAGCGTTGAAGCACATGGATAAAATGAAAAACCTCAAGCACTTCACTTACAACTTGGTCAGTCTACCAGGCTTTAAGATGTCAAGTAGAACAGGGCGCTACATTACACTCGATGAAACAATGAATGAAGCCATTAGACGAGCCTATGAAGAGGTTGCTAAACGTTCACCTCGACTTCCAGAAGAAGAGAAAAAGCGAATATCTAACCTAGTAGGCATAGGCGCCATCAAATACGCGTTGGTGCAGGTTGACCCATCAAAGTCTGTGGTCTTCACTTGGGACCGTGTACTAGACTTCGAAAAGAATAGTGCGCCGTACATTCAATATTCACATGCACGAGCAGGTAGCATTTTACGCAAAGCCCGACGCACACCAAAAAACCCAGATTACGCTTTGTTGAAGGAGCCAGTTGAACGCGATTTAATCATATTGCTAGCGAGATTCCCAGAAGTGTTTGTCGACTCAGCTGAGAATCTGCGACCAAATCAGCTTGCCGATTACGCTAACGCGTTGGCTGACAGATTCAACACGTTTTACAGCGCATTGCCTGTTATCAAGGCTCAACCGAGGGGGCTAAGCGACGCAAGGTTGGCACTGGTTGGCGCGGTACACACTGTGCTTAGAAACGCACTAACCTTGTTAGGGATAGAAGCTCCAGAAAAAATGTAGGGCGTCTCAAAGTGCGTATTTGTATCGAGTTATCTCTTTGGCATTTCCTCGATTATTTGGGCTGCTGTGCTTGTTCCAATGCGGTTGGCTCCAGCCTCAATCATGGCTAAAGCATCCTTCAAAGTACGTATCCCCCCAGCTGCTTTCACGCCTAATTCCTTGCCCACTGCTTTCCGAATCAGCTTGACATCTCTGGTGGTTGCATTTCCGCCGAATAGTCCGGTTGAGGTTTTCACGAAATCGGCGCCTGATTGTTTGGCGATTTTGCATGCTGTGCGTTTTTCTGGGT
>CAYLSJ010000147.1:0-3401 GCA_964386655.1 uncultured Candidatus Bathyarchaeia archaeon
ATCAGCAACAGCCAGCTACACTTTGGTATCATGACCACGCACTAGGCGTCACCCGAATCAACGTTATGTCAGGACTCGCCGGCTTCTACCTACTCAGAGAATACAACACTACGATTGACCCGATTGCCAATCTCCTCCCAAAAGGGCAATATGAAATACCACTCGCGATTCAAGACAGAACCTTCATGACCAACGGTGAACTCTGGTTCCCAACAGTTGGCATCAACCCCACAATGCACCCATACTGGTTCCCGGAGTTCTTCGGCAACACCATTATGGTAAATGGACTAGTCTGGCCAAATCTAGATGTGACCAAGGGAGTGTACCGTTTCAGGCTTCTAGACGGCTCCAACGCACGCTTCTACACATTGAAATTCATGGACCCAGTGACGAAGATACCGTTGCCCTTCATTCAGATAGGAAGTGACGGCGGCTATTTGAAGGCACCAGCGTTGCTTACATCCCTCACAATTGCACCAGGCGAAAGAGCAGACATCCTTGTAGACTTTTCCGGTCTAGCCCCTGGTGCAAAGATCATACTTAGAAACTATGCCAAAGCGCCATTCCCAGGGGGCGTTGCTGCAGACCCGCAGACAACTGGTACTGTTATGCAATTCACTGTCACAGCCAACCCCTACACAGGACCCGCCACGGTAGTTCTGCCGCCGGCGCTAAACCCGACACTCACAGGTGCATTGTTTCCAACTTTACCAGCTGCCTTGGTGACTAGAACGCTTACTCTGTGGGAAGTCATGGGTATGTTAGGACCCCTAGAGGTTCTCTTAAATGGACAAAAATGGAACGCCACAATCACTGAAATGCCAAAAAATGGAACAGTGGAAGACTGGACAATACCGAACCTCACAGCCGACACTCATCCAATCCACTTGCATCTAGTTCAGTTCCAACTCGTGAGCCGACAAAAATTTGACGCCACAAAATACTCTGCTGCTTGGCTACTTGCACAACAGACCAAATTAGCCGGACCACCATGGAATATACCACTTGCTAACAACGCTATGCCACCTTGGCCGTTGGACTTCACACCAGTTGAAGTGGCCGTGGGACCTTATTTGAAGGGAAAGCCGATGCCACTAACACTAAACGAGCAGGGATGGAAAGACACTGTCCAAATGAATCCGGGTGAGGTCACTGTGATCAGAGTCCGATTCATGTCTCAAGACGGCACACCCTTCCCGTTCGACCCAAGCCTAGGACCAGGATACGTTTGGCACTGCCACATCATCGACCACGAAGACAACGAAATGATGCGACCGTACAAAGTCTCGCTCTGAAATAGCAAAACAGAGAGACGACCTTCACTTTCCTTCTTTTTCCCAGTTTTCCCTAGGAACTAGGCGTGCAATATTTCCAGACGTCTGAGATGAAAGGCTTAATTCCTTGAGACATACAAATCCAAGCGCATCAGAGGAGATGACTGACACTTGAGCAAACCCAAGAAAACACCTAAAGTTGCCATCATAGGCGCAGGAAAAATGGGGGAAGGCATAATCGCAGGCCTACTGAAATCAGGCGTCTACAGCCCTGAACAGATAAAAGCCTACGAAATTCTTGAAGACCGAGCCAAATACATAGCTAGAACCTACAAGATTGAGTGTTTAACTGATGTGACGAAGGCGGTTAGTTTCGCAGACATCAGCATAATCGCTGTAAAGCCAGCTGATGTTGGAAAAGTTCTGCAGGAAATCGCGCCAGCAATGAAAACTGGGAAGATTCTGGTCTCGATTGCTGCTGGCGTAACTTTAGACTTCTACAAGCAGCATTTGCCCAAACATGCTCCCGTTGTCCGAGTGATGCCGAACATGGCGGTTCAAGTACGCGAGGGCATGGTGACAGTATGCCCGTCTGAAAACGTGACCAAAGATCAACTGAAGACTACAACCGACATGCTGAGTCTTTTGGGACTCGTAAAACGATTAGACGAGAAATACTTGAATCTGGCTACGGGCTTAGTTGGCAGTGGACCAGCATACATATACCTCATAATCGACGCCCTCGCAGACGCAGGAGTGAGACTCGGACTTCCAAAAGACGTGTCAACGACGCTAGCCGCCCAAACCACGCTTGGCGCGGCAAAGATGGTAGTTGAAACAGGAGAGCATCCAGCCAAACTGAAAGACATGGTTGTAACGCCGGCAGGAACCACAATAGAAGGCTTGCTTGAGCTGGAGAAAAGCGGAATCAAAGCCACCATGATAACGGCAGTCACAAAAGCAGCAGAGCGAGCAAAAGAACTCGCACCACCCTCAAAAACCTGAAGAACGCACGTCTAAGTTGTTGATGATGATAACACTAAGCGCGTTTCATCATCAAGCGCAAAAGAAAAACGCTCCAGCAGAAGCAAAAACGCGAATCGAAAACAGGAACAGAGTCCAAAACATCCACAGATTGCCACCGCTGCACATCGCAGACTCAGCTCGGACAAGCATTTTGTTCAATGTGACAGCAATATAGGACTGCACAGAGACATATTTCGTTTTCAACATAATTCCATCCTCAAAAACGTTGCAGGACATGAAATAACTGCTATATTAAGTCTTCAGATATAGTTAATCTTGCTGCCAGCTGCTAAGGGAATGAGGTCGAGCGAATGTACATAGACATTTGGTCTATAGTTGCAAGGCGCCAAAGACACATTGACCAAGTCGAAAAACTGCATAGAATGAAGCTGATAAAACGGAGTCTCAAAGTGACGCTCCTCGTGGCGCTTTACAAGGTCAGCATCGCCACATTAAAGCAGCTATTGAAAACCAGAATTCAGGTAACTGCCCTCCTTAGGAGAATCCGTAAATAAGAGGATGCGCCGAGCAGATTTTTTGCCCTCTCGACCAACCCTTCTCCCCTTCTTCTGTCACCCCCTTCCGTAAAAGTCTACATTACTAACATGCTTTAACATTAAATCTATTAACCGCTTCAACACAACGTTTCCAAAAGCAAGTGAATGTTACAATGCCCGCATCAACCGCACCTTGGAAAGTCAAACGCACACTCATAATCAAAGCTAAGGAGGAAACAGACACTAGCTTTGGCTGCAAACCTCAAGAACGCCTGCCCGAAGACTACATACGATACGGAATCATAAATCTCGACAAACCCTCAGGTCCAAGCAGCCATGAAGTAACAGCTTGGACTAAGCGCCTATTAAACCTGAAACACGCTGGACACGGCGGCACACTTGACCCAAAAGTAACCGGAATACTCCCAGTAACCTTAGAAGAAGCCACAAAAATCGTTCAAGCACTACTTCTCTCAGGCAAAGAATACGTGTGCGTCATGCGTCTTCACAGAGACACACCCGAAGATAAGATCAAATCAGTGTTAACAGAGTTTACAGGCGCGATTTACCAGCTTCCACCAGTTCGAGCCTCAGTTAAACGAAG
>CAYLSJ010000148.1:0-3401 GCA_964386655.1 uncultured Candidatus Bathyarchaeia archaeon
AAGCCAGCTAGCCCATGCAATGAATAGAATCTAAACAGAGGAAATCATGACTGTGTTGTCAAACTGGTAACATGTAAGCAACGAAAGAAGCCCTATAATGGCTATTGTCTGGGGAAACACAGTTTCTGCGAAGAATTCAGAGCGTGCTGATTTGCTCATGAGTTAGAAGCCATGTTCAGGTCTTATTGTTTTTTTGAGTTTGGGATAGAAATCCTATCATGCACAAGGCAAAAATAGAAGATATGTCCAACCCTCTATTGAGAAGACCAAGGTATGAGTAGCTACATATGCGGAAACTGCTACAAAATAAGCAAAGAGAAACTGGCTAGCTGTCCCAAGTGTGGAGCGGCAAACAGCTTTATGCTGACTGAGGAATTCGCCACCTTAAGAAATCCTAAGGGTCCAGCCGGACCTGTAGGGGCTGGTACGGGGGGCATTATGCCCAGAACCTTGGAGGAATATCTACCTCCTTTGCCAATTACTCCCAATGAGGCGAAGAAAGAATCGGAGAAAAAGCCCTCCAAGAAGAAGAGGGCGCGCTAGCTACCTGTGTCTGCATCGAAATTCTGTCCGACCAACTCCTCTTGCATTCACTCTTTTGTTTGTATTTCTCTCTGCGTGATTAGGTGCCAGCTGAATCCAGCCAGCCACATGAGCGCTGGATAGAGGATCAAATGCTCCATCCCACCGGGACCCAGACCCAAGTAGAAATCGCTGTCATACGCAAGGTCGCTGGTTAATGAACCACTCGTGACCATACCCATTGAGAAGAGAGCTAACGCTCCAAGCGTCATCATACCGAGCATTATACTTATCAGAGATAATGGCTTTTTCAGAACTCTAAATGATGATATGGCTGACAGCCCAGTGAAAAAGAAAGCCATTGTAGCCACCCCGCCGTGAGCGATTCTATAATGTTTCGTGAAAACGCCGATACCCATTAATCCCACGGCCATTAGGAGGAGCAGCCGATTAACAGTTCAAGTCTGAGATGTGTCTCAGAAAGTACGTTCCAATGAGCAATAGTAATCCACCAAGGAAGACAGATGAGTTGAAAATCACAGCCGACGGTCCGATTCCAAGGTCGCTTATATAATTAGCAGACACACTGTAGCCAGAATACGATGCCTCTGCAATGATAAGACCTAGCAGGAACTGAGCGGCTGCGATAAAAAAGACCATTCCTGCAACTTTTTCTCTTGAATATGCCATGCGTTGCAATGTCGCCACTTAAAGATAAGGCTTTCCACATGCGTGCCTTTTGTAAGAGAATGAGTAAGTGCGAGTGAAAAGTAAATCCCTTTTTTCTCAGGCAAGCGCGGAAGTATCAGGTTGTCCAAGAATAATGAAGAACTACAAGAAGTCATGAGCTTTTCACATTGTTTTAGAATGTTCTTTCGAAAGTTTTATAGTGAATCCGCCTAACACTATAGGATTCTTTCAAACAATGAATGGAGAATAGAATATCATGTCAGAGGAAGTTGCAATTGTCGGCATAGGCTCCACGGGTTTCAAACCAATTACACCAGACATCTCGTACAAGGAATTGATGTTTGAAGCGGCAACCAGAGCCTACGAAGACGCCGGAGGTATCAATCCACGCAAAGAAATAGACGGCTTTGTTTCATGCGCCGAAGACTACTGGGAAGGACACAGCATATTTGACGAATTCGCACCAGACCAAATAGGCGCTGCACTGCGACACTTATTCACAGTTTCAGGCGATGGGCTGATAGGCTTAGCGACAGGCTACATGCTCATCAAGACAGGACAACTCAGCACAGTCGTAGTTGAAGCTCACAGCAAACTCTCAGACGTCGTAACCTTCGCTGGAATCGTGAACTTCGGACTCGACCCCATCTACAACCGACCACTCGGCGGACATCCACACTACATGGCAGGATTGGAGATGACTCGCTTCCTACACGAAACAGGAAACACACGAGAACAATGCGCTCAAGTTGTGGTGAAGAACAAACAAAATGCGCTGCGTAACCCAAACGCTGCACACGGCGCTAACATCACACTCGAAGACGTGCTGCAATCCGAACCCTACTTTCACCCTCTAAACCGCTTGGACATCAGTCAAAGAGCTGACGGAGGAGTAGTCATGGTCTTAGCTTCAGAAAGCTATGCAAAGAAAATCACAGACCAACCTGTGTGGATAAAGGGCGTGGGCTGGATTTCAGACACTTCATATCCTGAGTCCAGGGAATGGGGCAGAGCCATATACGCTGAATTAGCCGCAGACATGGCTTACAAAATGGCTGGAATCCGAAACCCACGAAAAGAAGTGGACTTCGCAGAAATCGACGACTCATTCTCTTACAAGGAGCTTCAACACATGGAAGCATTCAAACTATGCGGCAAAGGCAAAGCTGGAAAGCTAACAGAACTAGGTGAAACCGAGATAGACGGCGACATGCCAATCAACGCGTCAGGCGGATTATTAGGCATGGGATATGCCATCGAAGCCTCAGGCTCACAAAGAGCCCTTGAAGCAGTCTTACAACTGCGCGGTCAAGCTGGCAAACATCAAATCTGCGATGCCCAAACAGGCGTGGCTCAAAGCTGGCGGGGAATCCCTACAGCAACAGGCGCTGTTGCCATTCTCAGCAGCGAGGTGAAATAGAAATGTTCGGCAAGAAACGAGTAGCAGTCATAGGCGCAGGACTAACCCTGTTCAGAAGAAACATGAAAGAAACAGGCAGAGAAATGTGCTGGGAAGCCTCAAAAATCGCGCTCGATCAAGCAGGAGTTGAACTCAAAGACATTCAAAGCGTAGCTTATGGAAGCGCCCCAGACGCATTCGACGGCATCCACATGAAAGGCGAAAACATGACAGACGGCTCAGGAGCATGGCGCAAGCCTTTCAGCCGAGTCTACGTTGGAGGCGGCACAGGAGTCTTCACAGCAGAAGCAGGCTGGTGGCACGTGGCATCCGGCTTGTTCGACACCTGCCTCGCAGTAGCAGAAGAAAAAATGTCGCCGTGCCAACCGCATCCAGCACAAGCTTTTACAACCATATTTGATCCAATAATGGACAGACCACACGGCACTACACTCATCTGGATATTCTCGCTTGAAATGCACCGCTACATGCACAGACATGGCATAAAGAAAGAGCAAATCGCACTGGTCTCAGTCAAGAACAAAGGAAACGCCTTGAATCACCCGTGCGCTCAACTTGGCGCAAAAATCACGGTTGAAGATGTGCTCAACTCAGAGATCATGGCTTGGCCAGTTCAAAGACTAGACATCAGCCCGACGAGCGATGGTGCCGCTGCCTTAGTTCTGGCTTCAGAGGATGTCGCAAAGAAACTCACAGACAACCCAGTTTGGATTGACGGAGTCGGCTGGTGCATTGACTCAACCTACTGGACAAACAGAGACCTCTACTA
>CAYLSJ010000149.1:0-3397 GCA_964386655.1 uncultured Candidatus Bathyarchaeia archaeon
AGGGAGGTGAAAACGTCGCAATGATAAGTGTCTTCGTTTGGGCGTTTACAGGCGCTTTAGTCTACATCCTAGGTGGCTGGCTCAAGCAGACGCCACAGGAAAGCTTCGATGGGAGAAAAGCCCTTGAAAGTCTAGCCATCGCCTTGCTTGTCGCTTTAGTTTCCATTGCATTCAACATTCCACCAGCCGAAGCCCTAGCTCTATTAGACCAGTGGACAGCAGCTTTCATGCAACTCGCCACAAGCACAGGGCTGATAGCACTCGTAGAATTCTGGTACAAGGCGCTGTGGCGCAGAAGCCAAACAGTTCAGCCAGCACAGACTTGAGTCATCAGCTTTTCTTCTCAAAGAATTTAGCTACTTCAAGAGCCTTCTGAATGTTCCTGCGCAGTTCTCTCATATCTGGCGCAGTGTTTCGATAGTATTCCACTGCACCTCTATCTCCTGACCTAACCAAAATCAGATTGGTGGGATAGAAATAATGGCGAAGCAGGGCTTTGCTGCGCAACGACTCCTCCTGTGAATCCGGGCTGAAGCTAACATGTATTCTTGTAAAGGCCACTCTGTTTCCATACTCAGCCTCTAGACTTCTCGCCAATTTATCAAGTTTCGGCTTTTGCCTTTTGCATGTGGGGCATCCGTCGCGTGTAATTGCAATAACATATACTTTGCCCATCCTAGGAGCTAGGAAATCCAAGGGAAATTCACCAGTCTTTTCAAGCTCACTGAACTCAACTGTGTTGATTTTCATAGGCTTTCCATGAACGTGAAATCATATTTAAGTCTACGCACAAGCTCAGTTTCAGTTGACTCTGCGCTTGTCCAGCTTCTTTTGCCGAGTCACTGTTAAGAACTGTCTGCTCATTTTATGCTTCTGGCTGAGGAGAAATGGTTCAGAATGGAGCAATGTCTAGGTCAACCCTGCGCTGAGTGTGATGAAACAATCAATGGCATAGGCTACACTTGCCTGAAATGCGGCGTCCATTACTGCTACACGTGTTCCTATTATACTCGATGGAGATGTCCGAAATGCGGCAGCCGACTAACATAGAATAGGCTTAGCCCAGTCAAAATCCGTCATCAGTCAAGTTTTTCGCAAGTCTTAAGAACAACTCTAGATAGAATCGTTCTTTTAGCGTGATGAATTATGTCGAAAGATGAGAAAATGCTCGAAGAATTGAAGCGCATACGCGAACTACTCGAACCCAAACCAGCACCACCGCCTTCACCACCGCCGAAAGGAATACGTGCCGAATTCATGGACTTCCTCTCGAAATACAAGGTTATGGGGCTTGCCGTGGCTTTCATTATGGGTGTCTATTTGGGCGCTCTCGTGCAGGCACTCGTCAAAGACTTGGTCATGCCGATAATAGGACTCGCTCTGCCTGGCCTTGGAAACTTGGCAACCTTCATGATTCCAATCCCGTCGACAACGTTGGACAGTGCAGGAAACCCGCCCGCTGGATATACTGGCCAATTGTTCGGCGTTGGAGACTTCTTGGTGGCTTTGATAACATTCATCATCGTAGCCTTCGTCATCTTCCTCATAGTCAAAATCACCAAACGCATAGGCATCGAGTAGCTTTAGACCACTCACTTTTCTTTCTTGCTCACTCTCTTCTCCACATAGGGTCAGTAGAGGACGGCTTGTTCTCTTGGCTGCCAGAAGGCACATGCTCTGTCTACTAGATGTGTCCAAGCGTTTGGCTCCCTGCCACACTTGTATTTACGACGCCGCAATGCTTCCGCCTCCCTAATCAAAACAGTCAACGTGGCAGCATTCACTCCCTCTGGATTCTGGCTGATTCGAGCGCACACCTGCACTAACCTCATGCTCAGACACACAGGAGACTTCTTGAAGGCGCAGGTTCCGCAGATCTTGAGCTTGTCATCTTGAGAGAGAGCCTCGGACATCATGCCTTCGCCTCCCTGTAAGCCCTGAGCCCCAGCCGAATAAGATGCTCAATAAACGTGCTACGCTTCTCTCTGCCTCTGAGCGCTTCAATCTCGCTGAGAAGTCTGCTGTCTATTGTGAAACCAACATGCTGTTTCAAAGAGCCTCGCGTCTCCTCGTACACTTTGTATAACAAATATACAAAAAACATTTATTAAGCTTACTGAACAACTTACACTAATACGTTAACCTAATGAGGTGACGGTTCACGTGAAAACGCTCAGGATAACTGATGACGTGCATCAGAGATTAACCGCCTTGCTCGGAGAGTTAACCGCCCAAACGATGAGGATGCAAACATACACAGACGCCATCGAGGCACTGCTCAAAGAATCTGTCATACTGCCAACTGAACTGCTTGTACAGATAGAGGGCTTCATCAAAGAAAACAGGCAGATGGGCTACACAAGCAGGGAGGAGTTCATCAGAGACGCAGCCAGATGGAGACTCAGATTCCTCTCAGGCACATACGATTACATAGAAATACAGAGAGAAAAATACGAGAAAGGTGACGCAGCCGTAAAAGACATGAATCTACCATACCTCGGCGCCACCGACTTTGTCGATAAACAGCTTGAAGTCCTCCTTGGAAAATATGCAGAATGGCAACAACAGAAAGAAGAGCAGGAAAGAAGACAAAGAAAAAGAAGCTGAGGTCTTATGACGCAAGCATTTGGTGATGGAAAGGTAACAATCTCAGGGAAGGTAACAGATTTTGACGACAAACCGTTGCAGGACGCAGTCGTGGAAATCAAAAACGATCGTTTCGAGACGCTTTACAATACCTATTCCAACGCCAAGGGCGAGTACAAAATGCATGTGGAAAGAGGACTGTATTTCGCTCTGATGGCATGTAAAGACTACAAAACAAAATACCTTGAATACTGGGTGTGGCATCTCCCTGCGTATCAGGATCTGCAGCTTGACCCGCGTATTGGTCAAATAGAAGTATATGCGATGAATGCTTTCAGACCTCAGGGAGCCTATCCGTCGCTGATCTTATACTTCCGTCCAATGAGTCTGACAAGATATCAAAACCTCAGCGGAAAGGCTTCTACAGACGCGTCTTGTATCGACATATCACCCCATCTAGAGAAAGACGACATTGAAGTGAGAATCAATGGAAAACCCACTGAAATACTCGAACTGAACAAAGTTAGAGAATATGCTGGTGGAGCAAATTCAATAGTTGCATATCTGCTTCAGCTAACGTTGCCTAGAAAATCGTTAATCGCCTATTTAATTCAAATAGCCACACACGTAAAGATACCTGAAAAAACACACTCCGGATACTATCGCATTGATGTAGCTTTAAGAGACAGTCAAACTGGCGACAGAGGCGAAGGCTGCCTATTCTGGATGAAGAAACCTACAAGAGCAATTTCGACGCAAGATGGCGGGCCCGCGGGGATTTGAACCCCAGATCTCCGGCTCCGCAGGCCAG
>CAYLSJ010000150.1:0-3360 GCA_964386655.1 uncultured Candidatus Bathyarchaeia archaeon
TTCCGCCTATGATGCCGATTTCTGCTTTCATGGCTGGTTCTTACTGAATGAATCCGTTAATAAGAATAACGGGCTGCCAGAATCAGCTACTCTGTCGTGATGGAGAGTGGCGAGTTTTTCCGCTCTTCCAACACCAGAGTCGTGTAAGTGTCAAGGATGTCCGGTGAGCCATATAATCTGAGCAGGAATGAATTGTACTCTGACACATCTCTTACTCTGACTGTTGCAAGTAGACCATACTCCTCCCCTGTCCTGTAGAGGTCGAATATCTCTGGCATGGGAGCCAAGAAATCGTGGGCAACTCCGTCGTAGAGGTTGGGGTTCGCCTTGACTCGTGTAATGAACTTCGACCGCAATCCTAGCTTGAAGTAATTAATCTTCAAAGTGTGTCGCAGAATGACGCCCTTCTTCTCCATACGTGACAGTCTGTTGAAAACTGCGGGCTGAGAGATTTCAACATCAGAATTGTGCAGGTGTTTGCTGAGTTCGACGGTTGAAAGAGGTAAAGGCGACTTCACATATTCTGCTTGGTTCAACAAGATCTCTAGGATTTTCATGTCAACTTCGTCGATTTTTGAAGGCTCTTTTCTCTCTGTTGGAAAAGCGACTCCTAACTCTTTGAATATCTTGATCGTATTCACAACTCTGTACTTCTTGAAGTGACTTTTACCCATTGCCTCGTCTACTTTTTTCAAAACAGTGCCAAAATGCTCGTCGTCAATCAGTCTGAATCTTCCGATAAGTGAGAATTCCCCAGCTACTCCATCTAACAGATCGCAAGAACTAATTCCCTCCAATATTTTTGCAAGCCAAGGCTCGTGCGGGTTGGTCTTAAGCTCGAAGAAGGCTGTGCGATTAATGCCTAAGCGAAAGGGGTCTACAACAATCGTTGGTCCAATGATGATGTTGTCCTCATAAAGCCTCTCAATTCTGTCTCTGACCGCAAAACGAGACAAACCGGCTCTCTCACCAATTTTGTTAAGTGGCAAGCGGCTGTTTTCCAGAAGCATGCCAAGAACAAGCGCATCAGACTCATCCATCGTTCAAAACCTTCACTGTCGAATAGTTTGTTGCCGCACTTCGCACATTCCAATCAATTTATAACCAATCGAGAAAACATATAAATATTTCGTGCTTTTCATGTCAGAGAATGGTGAGGAATCGTATGGAGTTTAAGGTTAAGGATTTATCACTAGCTGAACAGGGCAGCCTTCTCATAGAATGGGCTTCAGCCCACATGCCAGTTCTGGCTCAAATAAAACAGAGGTTTGAGAAAGAAAAACCGTTGAAAGGCGCTGTGCTCGGCGCATGTCTACATGTTACCAAAGAAACAGCTGTGCTGGTTCAAGCTCTGAGGGCAGGAGGCGCAAAAGTGGCTTTGTGCGGTTCCAACCCTCTCTCAACACAAGACGAGGTGGCTGCCGCATTGGCAAAGATGGGCGTAAATGTCTACGCTTGGCGAGGAGAAACCACAGAAGAATACTACTGGAGCGTCAACAAAACGATTGATCACAAGCCGATAATCACTTTAGACGACGGCGCCGACTTAGTAAGCACACTACATTCGAAGCGTAAGGAAGCTTTGACCATAGTCAAAGGCGGCACTGAAGAAACCACCACTGGCGTAGTGCGCTTGAGAGCTATGGAAAAGGCAAAAGCATTACGCTATCCCATTATCGCTGTAAACGACGCTTACACAAAATACCTTTTCGACAACCGCTACGGAACCGGACAGAGCACAATTGACGGAATACTAAGAGCCACGAGCGTTTTGCTGGCTGGCAAGAACTTCGTTGTCTGCGGCTACGGCTGGGGCGGACGAGGCTTAGCCACAAGAGCCAGAGGCATGGGCGCACATGTCATTGTCACAGAGGTCAACCCGGTCAAGGCGTTAGAAGCAGCTATGGATGGTTTCCAAGTCAAGTCGCTGAATGAAGCCGCAAGAATAGGCGACATCTTCGTAACAGTCACAGGAGACACAAGCGTCATCAGAAACGAACACATGCTCAAAATGAAGGATGGTGCCATACTCGCCAACAGCGGGCACTTCAACGTGGAAATCAACATTCCAGACCTCGAAGGCTTGAGCGCAAGTAAACGAACCCTTCGACCAAACTTGGAAGAGTACAAATTGAAAAACGGAAAGAAGCTTTTCCTGCTGGCTGAGGGCAGATTAGTCAACTTGGCTTCGGCAGAGGGACATCCCTCAGAGGTTATGGACATGTCCTTCGCCAATCAAGCCCTTTGCGTAGAGTATCTTGCCAAGACTAAGAGACTTGCGCCCAGAGTCTACGATGTTCCCAGAGAAATCGATGATAGAGTTGCTACGCTGAAACTGAAATCCATGGGCATAACAATCGACAAACTCACAGCCGAACAGAAGAGGTACATTGCCTCTTGGGAAGAAGGAACCATCTGAATCTCTGAGAGACATCGCTAAACGAGAGCTTTCCTCCAGACAGAGCGTGATATAGGGCTAGTTGTAGATTCAGAGTTTAGAGAAGGATTTTATCGAACGAGCCTTCTGATGCCTCTCTTCTCCTTCTTCTTGGAGCCCGCCTTCTCCGATTCCTTCTCACTCTTATCAGGAAGAACTGGGAAATCAGGCAGCCGCTCCTCAATGGTTTTGGGCATAATCCCACCTGTATCCGCCCCTGCAGGTCTGAGTGGACGCAGAGGGCTTTTTATGGCTAATTCATCGGGCAGCACGAAGCTATCTTTTGCTCCACACTTTGGGCAGTTGACCATTTTCCCCTTGCTTATCTTGTAACAATTTCTGCATATGTAGTAGCCCATACCTTCGCCCTGTCCAAAGGAAGCTGGGGCATATCATCTATTTCTGTCTTCACCTGTGCACTCCAGCATCTTGCTGTTTATGAGAGAGCCAGATCATCATAACGACTTCTACTTGTGTTTTCTATTCGTCGCCCGTTGACTAGCAACTGACCCTGGGCAGTGAAACTTTGAATTCTTATGGTAAACCTTATAATTGGGTTGCTTTCTAAACAAGGCTAAATTGGTGGTGAATATTGGTGAGCAAAGATCAAGCGATAGGCGGACTGATATTCCTTGTCTGTATAGTCATTATTATAGGGTACATTGCCGCACTGTTCTTTCCAGTCGACATAGCACGGATGCTCGGGTGGAAAATCCTCGATGCCAACGAGCTGGCTTTCAAATATCATGCAATTGCTTGGCTAGTCGCGATTCCGGTACTTATTGCACTTGTAGCAGTGCTCGGTATCGGCGCTTGGATTGGCTGGACTATGGCGACAACTCCGCCTCCCAAACCTATCGAAGAGATAGAAGCTGAAGAGAAGAAGGAAGAGGAAAAACCAGAAGGCGAAGAGAAGGCGGCAG
>CAYLSJ010000151.1:0-3256 GCA_964386655.1 uncultured Candidatus Bathyarchaeia archaeon
ATTGCCGGGAAATATGTGGGAAAAGACGACCCGGTTTCGCTCATGAGAGCACAATATGGTTTGCCTGCAGTCGGTGAGATACTAGTGCCTTTCATGCACAGCTACTTTGTTGAAGGCTGGATGCGAGGAAGCCATTGGGGACCAATCATGCCTGTTGGTTTGAAAGACAGCCAATGCACTGTCTTCGACGGACCGCCCAGACTGGTTGGTATAGGCTTTCAAGTCTGCGATGGAGGCATAGCCTGCGACGACAATGGTAAACCTATGATAAGCGACCTGTTTAATGATCCCGCGTTTGACATGGCGCGGCAAGAAGCAATGGAGTATGCTGCTGCGTTGCGGCGCATGGGCGAGTTTGAACCAGCTAGGCTACCGGAAGAAACCTTAGAGTACACAACTCTGCCCCAAGTGTTGGAGAAGCTGAAAGGCAGATTCAAGAAAGCGTAGTGCCAACGCGCCAGCAAGTCCTCCACTGTTTCAATCAAAGAATCTTCCGCGAAGCTGTTCGCCTTGTCTGAAGTCGACATAGTTGCAGCTGGTTGCCAGCTTTTACATAGCAACCTTCTGCATCAAACAGTGAGTCAGCCATGAATGCGTTTGAGCTCTTCAAACCGATGTTTCGCTGCCTCGTATGCTCTTGTCCTCAAGTCCTCTCCGTGCACATGCATGCCACGAATCACACCTAGTCGCTTGGCAAGTTCGACATCGCCAAGGCTTAGAATCCAGTGTTCAAAATCCCTGCGTAGAATATGAAACTCAACCGATTTCACGTCAACCTTATGTAGCTTGTCAACAAACTCAGCTAGGCTATGAGCAATGATGTGCGTGTATTGATGTACACCGGTATAAAAGTGGAATGCCTTGTCCGTCGGCATGTGGCTCAGTATTCTTCCTGCTAACGCCTTGTCAACCTTGGGCAATCCGATGGCTTCCTTGCCCAACTCAGTGATTGAGTAGTGCCCGTGCTTAGGAGTGTGAACTTGCCCTGTTTTCCTCAGTCCGAGTAGATGCATGTTTGTGGCTGCAACCTTGAGTCCTAGTTTTTGAGCGACCTCTTTCATCATCAGAGGTTGCCCTTGCTCCCACAGCAACTCGAGAATCCGCATCTTTTCTTCACCCAAACTCATGCTTCATTATCCCTCCAACTGCACCCAACACTAAGTAAGCAAACAGCCTTTTCAGACTTTTGCACAGTTGCATAATCCTTGAATAGATGCTGGATGCATAGACCTTATAAAATTCAATGCTGTTATAGGAGAAGAATCAAGAGAGCTTGGACAGGAGTGAATTCAACGTGAAAATGGCAGTGCTGGTCTACGAGTATCCACCAAAAATCGTCGGAGGTTTGGGCACCTACGCCGCCGAGATAACCAGAAAGTTCGTGCTGCTCGACCATGATGTAACAGTTTTCACCATGAACGACGACACGGGAAGCCTGCCCACAAGAGAGCTGTGGCGTGGCATAGAAATTCATCGACCATTGCACATCGATGTCTCCGATTCATTGCCTGACGTCATCGCTGAAGACGTACGGAAGTGGGGTAGAGGCATCCACCTGTTCTCGAAGCTTTTGGTCTATAATTACCTTACAGCTTCGAAAATGGTGAATGAACTTGTGCGCAGCGAAGGCTTTCTCTTTGACATTGCCATAGCGCATGATTGGCTCTCAGCTATGGGAGGAATAGCCATCAAACGCGAGTTAGGGATGCCCTTTGTTTTTCATGTTCACTCAACTGAGAAGGGGCGCACAATGGGCAACGGCTCAGAAGTTGTTAGCAACATAGAGATGCGGGCAGCGCAGACGGCAGATGTAATTGTGACCGTTTCGAATGCTATGCGAGACGAGCTCATCGGATTGGGCTTTCCTACTGAGAAGATACGGGTGGTCTACAACGGTGTTGACCCTCAAAAGTATAGTCCTAATGAGGTTAGCAAAGAAAAGGCTCAGGAGATACGGGCACGCTATGGTTTGAATGAAGACGATTTGATGGTATTGTTTCTTGGCAGGCTCGTTTCAGTCAAGGGTGTGGACAGACTTATCGCATCGATGCCTCATGTGCTACAGAAGATTCCTAACGCTAAACTTGTAATTGTTGGCCTAGGTGATATGCAGGATTACTTGAGCCGATTGACGCAGAACCTTCGGGTGCAAGACAACGTTAAGTTCTGTTTTGAGTTCATTCCTGAGGAAGATCGCATCGCGCATTATGCCGCCTGCGATGTTGCGGTGTTTCCAAGCGCTTATGAGCCTTTTGGCATAGTAGCCATTGAAGCCATGAGCATGGAGAAACCCGTAGTGGTTGGAGCAAGCGGCGTCAGCGGCATGCGCGAGATAGTCATTCCAACCGGGCAGGATCAGTGTGGCTTTCACGTGAACCCGAACGATCCAACTGATATTGCGTGGGGCATAATCAATTCGTTGCAGGATCCTGAGAAAAGACGGCAAATAGGTATAAACGGTAGAAAAAGAGTTTTGAAGGAGTTTACTTGGGACGAGATAGCTAAGAAGACGATTCAGGTGTATAATGAGTTGTTGGAGTCCCACAAGCCTAAAAAAGACTGAGCCTAGCATCAGTGCTGAAGTGTTCTGTTTGGCAGCTGCTTCCACAACGTCTAATGAGATGCGTAAAGACTACTTAATCGACCGCTGGACTGTAATTGCTGCGGCGAGGAAGAGGCGTCCGACGGATTTTAGGAAGACGCCTCTGGAGAGCAAACAGATTGGTGTCTGTGCTTTGGAGCCGGGTAATGAGCATATGACTCCGCCGGCTGTTCTGGTGTATCTCCCGGCGAAGGGTGGGGTGAGAAAGGATCGAGATGTGGATGGTGTGCGTCACAGGAATTGGCTTATTCGGTGTGTGCCTAATCTGTATCCGGCTTTTGTGCCTCCAAAGGAGGGTGAATGGGGTGGGCTTGAGGGAGGGGTTTTGGCGCGTGCTGTTGCTGTGGGGCATCATGAGGTGTTGGTTGAGTCGCCTGGGCATGATGATCATTTGGGTGTGGCGAGTGTTTCGCAGGTGACGCATGTTGTTAATGGTTATGTTGATCGTTTGAGGGAGTTGAGTTCGAAGTCGTATGTTGGGTATGTTTCGGTTTTTAGGAATTATGGGGTTGAGGCTGGGGCGTCGCTTTCGCATGCGCATTCGCAGATTATGGCTACGCCTATTGTGCCGAGGATTGTGGGGGAGGAGCTTGGGGCGAGTCGGGAGTTTTTTAAGAAGAATGAGAGTTGTGTTTTTTGTGGGATTTTGGAGAA
>CAYLSJ010000152.1:0-3244 GCA_964386655.1 uncultured Candidatus Bathyarchaeia archaeon
ATGGCATCATTCATGGCGGTTCTGATCTATGGAATATCATTCTTTAGACAACGGTTCCTCATTCCAACTAATTATGCATCTGTCATAATGCTCGTTGCCGCTTCATGCTACACTGTAGGCAGCCTAGTAACAGGTCGGTTAGTTAGCAAGTTTGGAAGAAAAGCCCTCACAGTTGTAACCAGCCTTCTGGCAGGAATATTCACAATATCTTACGCATTCATGCCGAACCTATGGCTTTCCTTAGCATCGAATCTTTTAGGCGCGTGGTTCTTCGGCATGACCGCCTCAGCAGCCAGTAGCCTAACGCTGGAACAAGTGCCAAAGCATCGAGGCACAATGATGTCCATAAACTCAGCCGCACAAAGCTTCGGCTCCGCCTTTGGAACGGCACTAGGAGGAACAGCTCTCATCATATTCAACTATGAAACCCTAGGAACCATCCTAGGAGCGTTGGGCATAGTCGCAGCCACAATCTTCCTTCTCCTGACCACAGACCCCGCAGCACATCAACCACACAACAACTGAAGAATGCATAAAACAAAGTTGTGCTCTTGATCGTAACAGAAGACTCAAATCTTACACAAGGAGACTACATACTTCCAAATGGAGCGAAATATCTATGTCATCTCCCCAGCGTCCTGAACGCCCACCGATTTTTCCACCACCAGGTCCATGGAAATACCTGAACCCGATCTACGAGAGATGCACAGGCTGCAGACTATGTGAGTATGCTTGCGTTAAATACCATTACGGCAACACCATCAACCCAGAGTTGTCAAGAGTCAGAGTATACCTCATGTATCCTGGACCCATGGCTATTCCTATACAATGCTCAAGCTGCAGAGACCATCCATGCACTAAAGCCTGTCCAGTCAAGCCTAAAGTAATAACCTACGATGAAAACAAGTTCATAGTCAAAGTCGACAAAGAAAGATGCCTAGGACACAAATGCGGCAAGTGCGCTGAAACTTGCAAGAAAGCAAGAAGCGGATCAATACACTTCTATCCACCAGACCATGACTACGCCATAGTCTGCGACCAATGCGACGGAGCAGGACCCAACGGCGAACCCGACCCACAATGCGCAAAAATCTGCCGATTCAACGTATTCTTCTACTCAAATCCAGCAGGAGGCGAAAACGGACGCTACGCTTGGCCTGCGGAAGCAATAGCGCATGATCTAGCTGAGCGTTACAAACCGGGCACTGCAAGAAAGAAGGTTGCAATTCTACCCCCTGAATTATGAGAGGTGTCTGGAGTGGTCAACGGTTACGCTGGCAAATACTTGGACGTCAACCTCACAGACAACTCTGTTAAGACTTTCCCTGTTGACATGGACCTTGCCAAGAAGATGGTTGGAGGATTAACCTATGGGCTTTATCTTCTCTGGAAACGGACGAAGCCTAGTATGAAACCGCTGAGCCCGAAGAATCTCCTGATCTTCGGCACTGGTCCGATTTCAGGGCTTGTGGGAACTTCTAGAGGAACCGTGGTTTTCAAATCGCCTTTGACTGAGCTGATTGGGCACTCAGAATCTGGAGGGCACTGGTCATCTGAACTCAAATTCGCTGGATACGATGGAATTGCGCTGAGCGGAAAGGCTGAGAAACCCGTCTATCTCTACGTGAAGGACGATCACGTGGAGATCAGAGACGCGAAAGATCTTTGGGGCAAGCCAACTTCGCAGACAGAACAGGACATAATAGAGGAATTGAATGACCCCTTTACCCAAGTTGTATCCATTGGACCTGCCGGAGAACACCTTTGCGGTGAGGCATGCATAATCCACTCGGGCTTTCACGCCTTTGCGCGGACTGGCGGAGGCTGTGTCATGGGTTCCAAGAATCTGAAAGCCATTGCCATAAGAGGTACTAAGGGATTCCCCAGCGTTGCAGACCCAGAAAAATGCCATGAACTACTTAGCAACACAGCAACCTATGCAAAATCAGACAAGATGCGCAATGCACTTTGGGGAATGACCACCTTTGGCACACAGTCTTCTCAGGTTGGCAGCGCAGACATTGGCAGAGGAATTTTCAAGAATTTTGAGGAAGGAGACAACCCACACGTCACACAAATAGGCAGCCCAAGACAGATGAGACGCAACCGAGTCTTAGACAGCAGCTGCTTTCTGTGCCCAGTAGCATGCCTCCACCAAAGCCTAGTCCACTCCGGTCGATTTGCAGGAACGTATGGTCAGCCAGACTGGGATTCCTCGGCGAATCTGACTCAACAATGTCTCATGCTTGACCTCGACGGCCTCGTATATCTAAATGCTCTCTGCGACGACTACGGAATTGACGCTGAAGGCGTTGGGGGCGTTATGGCGTGGACTATCGAATGCTTTGAGAAAGGCATCTTCAACAAAAAGGATCTTGACGGCTTAGATCTAACGTGGGGAAGTCTGGTTGCTGAGGCTAAGCTTCTTTGGAAGATCATTCATCGAGAAGGCATCGGCAACCTGTTAGCTGACGGCTTCAAGCATTTCCTGCCAAAAGTTAAGAAAGGATCAGAGAAGTTCGCCATGCAGAGCAAAGGTGTTGGCTTCGGCGGCTATCAACCATGGCTGTTCAGGGAAAGATACGCGGTCAATAACATCGGCGGTCATCACAACTTTGATTCGCCAAGCAGCTATGTTTCCGATTCGCTTCTCTATTGCATCTTCGCAGGAAGACTCATGCCCGAGGGCTTCAAGTCAGGACTTGACTACTATCACGCGCTATTCAACGCTGTAACTGGATGGAATTTCAGCACTGAGGATTTCGAGAAATTCGGGTCGATGGGACTAACCCTAGGAAGAGCCTACAACATCAGGGAAGGATATGGAGGCGTCATGCCGCCAAGCAGCGCAGACATTTATCCGGAGAAGGCGCATCACAGATTAACCTACGGAGTAGGCAAGGACAAAGAATACGCAAAGGAAACGTTCCTTGCAGACAGGGCACAATATTACAGCTCTCTAGGATACGATGAAAAAGGCATTCCAACCAAAGAAACCCTTAAGAAACAAGGATTAGAATTCACCATCAAAGAGCTAGAAAAAGCAGGTGCATGGAGCTAGAAACTCCAGAATTCAAGGCTGAATAAATGTGGCAGAAATCAAGCTAAGAATTGTAGGGTTCCCTCACAAAACAGACATTCTTCAAGAAAGCATCGTGAACGCAGAAAGCATACGAGACATCGTTCAATACATTGAAATGAAATATCCTCCTGACTACTACTCCTTCGCCATATTTCTAAACGG
>CAYLSJ010000153.1:0-3237 GCA_964386655.1 uncultured Candidatus Bathyarchaeia archaeon
AACGGATTATTCAAGACGCTATGTTTCCGAGAGGACCAGATGGCGCCAAACAGACAAAGCTGTTCATAGGCGGCTACGACGTTGAAAAAGCTATCCAAATCCTCGACATCTCTAAGAAAAGCATGTTTCCGCCCTTCGAACTAGCGGTAATAGTTGACCCAAGAGGAGCATACACAACAGCTTCCGCAGCAGTTGCAAAGACCCTATCAACCCTTATTGAGAAGAATTTAGGCGACTTTAAGGGCAAAACCGTCACAGTACTAGCTGGAACAGGACCTGTTGGGCAAGTTGCATCCAGACTTTATGCAATGGAAGGCGCCAGCGTAGTCGTAACCTCCCGAGACCTAGCCCGTTCATCAGCAGTTGCGAGCAAGATAAATGAAGAAGCAAAATCTGAACGAGCCTGCGGGGTCAAGGCAGCTTCACCTCACGAGGTTGGAGAGGCAATCAAAGACTCAAATGTGGTATTGTCAGCAGGCGCAGCTGGCATCGCCCTTCTTCCACGAGTAGCACTTGAAGAGTTCGGAAAGAAATGTAAGGTTGTCGCGGACATCAACGCTATCCCACCGTTAGGAGTGGAAGGGCTCAAACCCACTGACGAGAATGTTGAAATGCTTCCTGGGATTTGGGGCATAGGCGCATTGAGCATAGGCACCTTCAAGAACAAGATCGAGGCGCAGCTGCTTAAACGTGCAGTGGAATCACCTAAGGGCATATTCGATTACAAGGTCGCTTACGAGATCGCCAAAGCAATCGTGCTGGAAAAGCTTCAGAAAAGCAAGGAGAAGCAAAACCTAGGAGAGCAGGGACGAAACCTTCTGCCGTTCTAGACTTTCAGCGGTTCTCGCCTATGCCATGACTATGCCTTCTTTGATTCTGAATCAGGCAGCTCCTCCTTAAGGTTGAGAACAGCCTTCACTGTGCCGTCTTCAAGATGCGTGATCGTGAATCCAATTCTCTTCATGAGTCTGATGGCTGGGAGATTGTCAGGCAAAGAGATACCGTAAATTGCTTCCAGTCCCAAATCCTGACAGATTTCAACCATATATTCCACCATCTTTGTGCCTAGTCCCAGCGTTTGATAGGGATCAGCAACGATGAATGCTATTTCACCGCTTTTCCTATCTGGTTCCATGCTGAGTCTGACTACAGCCATTATATGCTTACGTCCTTCTTCGGTTAGTTCTGCTACAATTGCCATTTCCTTGTCATAGTCAATGCTGCAGTATCGCATTCTGACCTCGTGAGACAGGTTCTTAATCATTTCAAAGAATCTGTAGCGGATGGCTTCGTCGGAGAATTTCTGAAACATTTCGAGCCACAATGGTTCGTCTTCAGGTTTTATAGGTCTGAGCAATACTGTGCGACCGTCTCGCATTCTCCATTGTGTTTCATATCTTCGAGGATAAGAACTCACTGTCAAGCGCGAACCTACCCAAGTTCACAGTATTCTGTAAGCATGCTACAAGGTTAAGCATTGTGGGCACATTTCTACGCGCCCTCATCCCTCAGAAGGATAACAGTTTCTGAATATCGAGTTTAGTGAAGTCATCGATCACCAAGTCAGCTCCTGACAGATTCTGATTACCGCTGTTCGGATTTCTGTATCCAACACATTTAGCTCCAGCAAGCTTTGCTGCTTTAACTCCAAGCGTGGAATCTTCGATCACAATGCATTCGGCAGGCTCGACACGCAATGCATTAGCTGATTTCAGGAATATTTCTGGGTCAGGTTTACTACGAGATATGTCCTCTGCGCAAACGACTGAATCGAAAAATCGCTCAATCTTCAACTTCTGGAGAAAATAATTGACAAGTTTTCGATGTCCACTTGATGCTATTCCTAGCTTGAGACCGTAGTTTTTAAAGCTCTTGATTAGCTGGATGACTCCTTCTGTCGGCTGAGTTTTCTCTTTGAGCAGTTTGAACAGTATGTTTTCTTTTTCTTGGAACAATTCGTCAGCTGTGGTCTCCAGCTTATATTTTCTGATTAGATCCGTGAACTCGAATTCCGCTGTGGTTCCTGTGTATGTTCGAAGCTCTTCAGCCGTTATCTTGACACCGTATTTGAGCAGAACTTGTTTTTCCGCTTCAATATGCATGGGTTCGCTGTCAACAATCACTCCATCCATGTCGAAAATGACAGCCTTGATCACTTGGTCAGCGTCCTCCTATCCGTATCGCAGATTCCTCTCTAGGTCAGACATTGGTATGAACCTTTGCGTCCGTGCTGACAGCGATGATCTTTGGGCTGACAGCGAAAACTCTTAAAGAAGATGAAGCCTTATTGAAGCCTCGCCCATCTCATAATCGAGCGACAAGCTCATAAGAAGGAGAAAAAAATGCAGCCTCAAACCATCAGATACCCAACGGAAACTGGCGCATCCGTGGAGATTGACGATACCTACGCTGAAATGTTTCCAATGTGGGCTGGACGAGCCCTAATCACGGCTGACAGTGAAAAATGGGCTTTAACCGCGGCTATAACTGCCACAGGCTTTGGAACATCAATCATAATGTCACCCGCTGAAACAGGAATCGAAACCTCAGTGCTAAGCGACAAGACTCCAGATGGGAGAGCAGGCGTCATCATCCAGATCTACCACAGCAACAGGCTTGATCTCAAATCGCAGATGATTCTCAGAATCGGTCAATGTGTTATGACATGCCCCACAACTGCAGCGTTTGACGCACTGCCCGAGGCTAAGAGAAGGATGAAAGTGGGTCGCAGCCTCAGATACTTCGGGGACGGTTACCAAAAAAGAGACACTATGTTTGAACGTCGTGTGTGGCGCATTCCAGTAATGGAAGGCGAGTTCATCGTGGAAGACCGTTTTGGCGCAGTCAACGCCATCGGAGGCGGCAACTTCCTAATCATGGCTGAGACTCAAAAAGCTGGGCTGCAAGCCGCTGAAGAAGCTGTTGACGCCATAAGCCAACTAAGAGAGAAGGTTATCTTGCCATTTCCAGGCGGCGTCTGCCGCTCAGGCTCGAAAGCTGGCTCTTTAAAGTATAAGCTTAAGGCTTCAACCTTCCATCAATTCTGCCCCAAGTTGAAGAAGTTGGTGCCTGACTCACACGTGCCTGACGCTGTGAACAGTGTTTATGAGATTGTGATTGATGGGTTGAGTTTGGATGCGATAAAGCTCGCTATGGCTGCAGGTGTTAAGGCTGCAGTTAGTATTCCAGGCGTTTTGAGAATCTCAGCTGGCAACTACGGGGGCAAGCTTGGTCCAT
>CAYLSJ010000154.1:0-3199 GCA_964386655.1 uncultured Candidatus Bathyarchaeia archaeon
GTGGGACAATACATCACTCCAAAAGAAGATGTAAGCAGCAGCAAGGGATTGAAGTTAGGGCTTAGCTCAGCGTTTATCGGAGACCAAAAAGCCAGAAAGACAAAAGGTAAAACCCAGTATCTCCAAGCAGGCAACCTTTGAAAAACATACTTATTAAGAGGTCTGTAGACTTCCCACATCCAGAACAGACCCACGACAAAAATAGGAACCACGTTGCCAGTCAACACAACAAGTCCATAGTTCTCAGTCACGGCGATATGATTACCAAAAGCGAAGAACAGAAACAGAATTCCGAAGAATGCATCAGCGATTCTGCCAACCCTTGACCCGTATAAATACAAGGCAACAAGAAGCACAACAGTGACAATATGAATTATTGGGCTGAGCCACAAGTATGCAACAGAAGTCTGCATGAAGACTTCTCTAATCACAAGCGGGGTCCCTTCCTGAGGGAAAGGCACAGCAGCAAGGGTTGGAAGAAATGTGCAGAACAGAAGCACAATGAGAACCAGCAAAGTCTTTCTGCTTTCTCTCATAAGCCTACCAAGACAACCACAACTACTTTAGGTTTGCTCGCTTTCCTCACATGTTAGAAAGCTAGACCAGGGACATATCTGTAGAAATTATGTTGAAAACTCAGCCTGTTAAAAAGTATAGGGCTCTTAGACTCAAACTCGAGCATAGCATCAGTAGAAGAAGACTTAAGGGAATCATCGCCTTCTTCTGCTAAACAGTTCTTCCCGCCAAAGCCAGCAACATAGACAATGCGCACCCGTAACAACATTCATGCGCACCACAAACCATGCAGAACCGCACCACAAAACACCAGCCAACAGAGCCCAAAACACCATACAAAACCAAAAACAGAGGCTAAAAAACAAACAGAAAAGTAGAACTTTCACACAGAAAAAAATTTTTCCAGCGCATACTAACCCTACCCAGGCTCATTTACGAACGTAAACCAGAAAAACCGCAACATTTGCTACAGAAAATTTTCCAGACTCATACTGACCCTACCACCAGCAGTAGCAAGAATAAAAGCTCGAACAAACCAAAATACAACACACCTAGGGAAGCAAGAAACCATGTCTGGAACAGAAACCCTCATACCCTTCCTCAAAGAACCAGAAAAAACAGACAAACCCACAATAATAGTAGACACACGCGAAGCCAACGCCGCACCAAAAATCATCAAAGGACTAACAGAACTAGGCACAGAAATCAAACTAGAAACCCTACAGAAAGGCGACTACATAATCTCAGACCAAGTAGCCATAGAACGCAAAACAGTACACGACTTCGTCTACACATTAACAAGACGCTTTCTTTTTGAGCAGCTTTTCAAACTCAAAGAAGTCTACCTAAAGCCCTTCATCCTTATCGAAGGCTACATGCCCATCGTCTACCGCTTCAGCAAAATCCAACCAGCCTCAGTATGGGGCGCCATGTTCGCCTTGGCGAAACAAGGCATAAACATGATCCACACCAACAGCTACAAAGAAACCATCGACTTCCTCTACGTCGCAGCTAAACAAGAGCAGATAATTGAAAAACGAGCACCAGTCATCCACCCAATAAAACCCACCGAAACACTACAAGACCAACAAGTATTCTTTCTAGCCAGCTTACCCGTCATAGGCAGAGAAAAAGCCATCTCACTATTAGAATCATACCAAACCCCCATGAATGCACTGCTGAGCGTGGACAAGTGGAAGAAAGAAGCCTACGGACTCGGACCAGTCATAACTGAAAAAGTCAAACAAGTCCTAAACACGCCGTTTACGCAGCGACAAGGCAAGCCAGAATAGACAGCTCAAGTCTCATTATTCTGTTAAGATGAAATCGCGTATGACCCTTCGATTGAGCGGGTCTATGACCGCTTAAAATCCCCACGTTGAAGTATGTTTCAAGGTTGATTGAGCCCGCATCTTCCATATACAGCGTAGCCATCATCTAATGTTGCCGCCGCATCTTCTGCTTCCGATAATATTCCTTCATGTAATAAAACGGATCATAAACACGCTCAGGATCAAGCTCGCCAGATCTCGCTTGGTTCGTTTCACTCGAATACTCGTACAAGTATGTGGGTTTTCCAAGTCTTTTCAAGAGTTCAAGGTTCTCTGCTATTACGCCACTGTTGTTCATCCATATTATTATGGCAGTATCGCAGTCTTCAATCATGTTTCTCTCTCTTTCCTTCAGGTCTTTCCCATACTGCACTGTTTTCCAGTTGCCAGCGTTGTACCTCAACCTGATCGCATGTCCAACAACCACGTTCCTGTAACCTTTAGCCTTCAAATAGTCCTGATAAAGCCTACTTGCACCTGAAGCTTCACCCACGATTATTGTCATCCCACGTTCAATAGCATCGTCTATTCTTTCCCTTATATCAGCAGGCAGCTGGCTAGCTTTGAAAGCGCTGCTGCCCATCAAGAGCAACTTCTTGCCAGCAGACCTCGACTTGTCCTCCAATTCAACCACTCACGATCTTGACTTCAAGTTCACCTTCACTTTGCGCTCGCTCTCAACGTTTACAAAGATCATGATAGTGCAACTCAAAGCAAATCTACTGCTGATCCGAACCCACTTCTAGATGCTATAGGTCATTCCTTCTGCAATTCTGGAACGATTCTCTCGTAAAAGGCGAGCGATTCTGGATTAACCAACGAGTCTTTGTTTGTCACGGGTCGGCCATGGATTATGTTGGCAACTGAGCTTTCAACCTTTTTCATGTTGAACGTGTATGGAATATCTGGTGCCTCAACTATTAATGCTGGAACATGCCGCGGAGAAGCCTGCTCACGCAATGCTGTTCGAATCATGTTCTTCAAATCTTCAGTCAGCTTGAATCCTTGCGCGAGCTTCACAAACAAGATGACGCGTTCATCACCCTTCCAAGCTTGCCCCACTGCCATGCTGTCCGCTATCTGTGTGAACTTCTCCACAACATTGTAGATTTCGGATGGTCCAATGCGCACGCCCGAAGGTTTCAATGTGAAATCTGATCTTCCTAAGAATGTTATTCCACCTGTGTCGCCATGCACTAGTATCCAGTCTCCGTGCCGCCAGACGCCGGAGTAAACGCTGAAGTAAGCATCCTTGTACCTTCTATAATCTACGTCATTCCAGAAATAGAGCGGCATCGAAGGCGCAGGCGCCTCACACACAAGTTCAGCCTGCTGGTCGACCACGGGTTTAC
>CAYLSJ010000155.1:0-3197 GCA_964386655.1 uncultured Candidatus Bathyarchaeia archaeon
GGAGATCTAGGCTCAGGCTACGTGACCGATCCGAAAACAGTTGCGTTCTTGGAAAAATGGCTCGTTCAACACGGATCGTACCCTGAGTTTGTGCGAAAGTCTTGGAAGCCAGCTAAGAAGCTGAACAGCAATGCGAAAGCTAAACAGATGAAGCTAGAATAGCATTGAACTGAAGATTCTCAGAGTCTGGAAAACAGATCTTCAGCCCAGCGGATTCTCTCCAGCTCTTCAGAATCGATAAAAGGAATATCTGCGTCTGGAATAAGTTCTCCCTCTGTTATGAAAAGAGGCTGAGCATTAACCACTTTGCTTATGCTGAGGATTTCCTCTGCTCTTTCTTGGATGCTTTTCTCGCCTTTCCGCGTCACTCCGCCAATAATCCTTACCTCTTCGTTAGGCGGTTGGGCTATGAAGTCGAATGGTGCTCTAGTGGTTGCTGCCACCCTAAAATTACATAGGATGAGCCGTTTCAGCACATTTTTGAGAAGCCGATTCCTTATAATCAAACGTTTTGCTGTGGCAAAAACACCTGCTGTTGGCGGCACTGGCTTGAAGATGTTGATAGGCTTCACCACTGGCACGCCAAGTATCCATTCTAGGTTGTAAGCCGCGGAAACTGAAGCCTTAGCCATGTCGCGTTCGTAACCGTACAGTGTTCGCCTTGAAACCCGCAGCTGCTCAGCCAGCTTGCCTACAGAGAGTCCAAGCTTCATTCTTCTTTTTCTGATGGTTTCGCCGTCGAGCCGCGCATAGTAGCCGCCTGGTCCCGCTTCAACAAGAGGCATCATGCCACGGCTAACCACATCTTCCAATGTCTTCAATGTTACGGCGTAGATGTCATATCTTGTATACACTGTGTCGTCTTCGAGCGGTCTTTCCCGGGACTCATTGCCAATGAATAAAGATGTCGCGGAAAAACAAGAAGAGATTGCCTGCAGTTGCAAAGCATCTTTCAACGAGATCTTTCCAAGATCTGACGGCACCTTGATGAATGACAGGTCTGCGTTTCTTCTGGCGACCATACAAAAGCAGCTTGGTCTAGAGTGACATCGTTTGGAGATTTTGAAGCCCGCTGTTTTCAGCACGTGTTCTGCGGCGTTCATCATCTCCTCTGGGTTCATCGATTCTCCTCTCGACAAGCAGACCATGAGCAGAGTGTCATATAAACGTTCAGCGAAACACTTAAATTGACAATTTCACCAGCAAGAGGGGTCTTTTTCGAAAAAAATAAAACGATTCTTAACTTGTCTCTTGTGCCACTATCATGGCGTGAGCCTTGTCATATGGCTCCAAATGAACCACTTGCTCAACTCTGAGACCGCGAGATTTCAGAGTCTTAACTTCCTGCTTGTAGACTTCTGACGGTTCTTTTGTGACGTCTATGCTCTGAGCTTTCACGGCAAGCATTATCCAGCCTTCTGATTTGAGGAATCTATCAGCATTGTCAGCGAGTATCTTCGCTTGCTCAGGCTGTGCAATGTCGCAGTATACGTCGTCAACTTTGCTGACTAATGTTGCGTATTGTTCAGGCATACGTGCATCAGCAAGAATTGGGGACATGTTGGGGCGATGGGTGCAGACGTTTTCAACAAGCTCTCTTATGCTGCGTGCTGCAAATTCCACACAGTAGACGTGACCGTCTTCGCCTATGATGTCTGAGACATGGCTTGCTGTTGTTCCTGAGGCTGCTCCTAGATACAGGACCTTGTGGCTGGGTTTGATTGGAACTGTGGTCAGACCTTTCATGATTGCTGCTGCAAGCTTGCTTCGGTATGCATCCCAAATTCGATACTCACCATTTCTGTACCTGACTAACCGTTCTCCATACACAGCATGTCCAGGTGCAAGATTTCGTGTGGCTAGTTTTCTTGCGCCGTTATCAAGTGTTACGAGGTAGATTCCATTGAACTTATGGTGCTGCTTAACGTTGACGGCCACGCTTCATTCTCCTGAAACGCTGCTTCCTGTCTTTTTTCATGTTTGGGGCTGGCTGTTTGGGCTTTTCTGGTGGTGGCTCGCCGTACTTTTCTTGAATTTCTTTGATTCGTCTTTCCAGATGTGCCTTTAAGCCGTCTCCTATGTACTTGCCTCCGTAGGCGTCTGATCGTGCTGCGATAGCGAGCTTGCCAGCGATGGCTCTTGCTATTTTGCCTCTTTGCCAACGTTTTGCTTCATGAATCAGTGTGTGCTGAAAGATTATGCCATGCTTGGGCGGGCGGGTGCCAGTTTTCAAGGAGCGGAACAGGGCTTTCTCTGCGCCTAAGACTTGAATTGTGCTGGCTGGCATTTTGGCTAGGTTGCTGAGTCCGCCTGCTAGTGCTATTAGTCTTGCACCCAGCAACGAGCTCGCGAGCGCTTTGATGTTTGGCGCTACTTCCTCCATCAATGATTCCATGTAGCCTTCAAGCGATTGTCTCGCATCATACAACTGCATAGTGTCATGGCATAGAGTCTGAATCTGTGCTAGGTCGGTGTCTGCTAGGTCAGCGCCCATTGATTTCTCAGCTACCTCAGCTACTTGTTCAGCTTTGTTTCTGGGTAAGCCTTCTTTCTCCAAGGTTTCTGTTGTGAGGTTTTCTCGGGGTCCAAGGTTTGCGATTATGCGTGCGTATGTTTCGTGTTTTTCTATGAGGCGGTCTAGTTCGGGAAAGTGGAGTCCGTACCATTCTCTGATGCGTCCCATGAATAGGTTGACTGTTCTGTCAAGGTCGTCGATGGCTTGAATCGTCTGCACGACGAGCATGTCTCGTTTCTCAGCTGCTTTCCTAACCTTTAGTTTGGCTATTTCCACTGAAACCCGATGCGTCCAGTCACGTAGCTGTGGGGGTTCGCTGATGAAACCTGTTTGGACAGCGAATTTCTCCACATCTGCTCGTAGTGTCTCGCCTGCTTCTGAGCGGGGGTTCACTTCGACTGCTATGTTTAGTTTTTCGTGAGCGTTGCGGGCTGTTTCAGTGTTTTCAAACACGAAGAAAGTGTAGCCTTTAGACTTCAGTCTTTCAATTAATGCTGTTTGCTCGTCGACGATTCTGCCAGATTCTATGCTGGAGATTGTTTCAGCGGTTTTTCTAGGCTCTTTTGAGAATAGAGCATAGTCAATTAATGCGTGTTTTTCGTCGAAGCCTAGGACGCCTATCACGGATTCAACGATTGTTGCTTTCATGCGTTTTCCCCATGTTTGCTAACCCATTATTCAA
>CAYLSJ010000156.1:0-3190 GCA_964386655.1 uncultured Candidatus Bathyarchaeia archaeon
AACCTGTGATTCCAAGCTGCTTTGTCATGGCTGATTTTGCTTTCTCATCGCTTATCGTTGAGACATAGATGTTGAATGCCTCTGTAAATGGAAAGTAAGGGATATCGACCTCGCTCAAGCAATAGCCCGAAAGAATTTTGGTTCCCTTTTTCTTTGCATGGCTCAGAAACTCATTGACCAGTCGTGTCTTTCCAACGCCTGCCTCTCCACTGATAAATATCGTACTTCCCCTTCCCTTCAAGGCAGAGTCAAGATGCTGCGAAAGCTTGTCAATTTCCCATTCCCTGCCCACCATAGTTGGCTCAGCCAGAAGCCTAGGCGTCAAACAATGCTACCTTCCAACAACTAAATACCTAATGAAGAGATTTAGGCTTTTTTCTCAGAAAACGAGCTTAATAACATCATGCGGGCTTATCCTCATCAAATGATAAACTTACATCTGACTTTTGCCGGCTCTCTAATAGAAAGTGGGACGTGGGGTACTGCCAATACGCACTCCAGAAACCCTTTCCTATTTGTTGGCGAATCATGGAGCTCGCTCTTTTCAGCTGCGCTTGAAAATCTCCTGCATCCTCATGAGTAGCCCAAAGTCGCCTTCGACTCGGAATTTCCCTTGCAGAAAGGCTTGGGCGCCGTCCATTTCCCCTAGGTTGATGGCAACCCACACCTCAGATGGAGTGTGAATGGTCACTGAAGGCGATTCGGAGACTCCTTCCTTGAACGTGCATTCGCCGTTTTCAATGTGGAGGTAATAGTCTCCAGGCTCCTTACCTGATGCACGGAATTGAATGTTGGCGACAAGGTTGCCCGCTGCGTTGGGATCAAAGACATCTGTCATTCTTGCTATCAAATCGCGAAAACTGATGGTGCTCATACGATGCCTTGTCTCCTCATCATAGATGCGATAGTTGAGACCCTTTTTTAGATATGTCTTTTGTCAACTCACTTGACATTAGCGAACTGATGATTAGCAAAGTATAATAGTGGGCTGTTCACTGATAGCATCGTTCGGAACTAGTACACGCTTACACCGTTACTGGAATCATCCCGTATAACATATCACTAGGAGGTGCATGCTAATGGGATCATCGCAGACGGTTACCGTAAAGTATGTAATGCGCGCCAAATTTGAAATTGAAGGCGTGGTTGAAAAACCGGATGTAATAGGCGCAGTTTTCGGACAGACAGAAGGTCTATTCGGCAGCGAACTTGACCTAAGAGAACTGCAAAAATCAGGAAGAATCGGAAGAATAGAAATCGAATTACAATCAAAACAAGACAGAACAACAGGCTCCATTGTCATACCGACCAGCCTTGACAGAGTATCAACCGCCATAATCGCAGCGAGCATAGAAAGCATAAACCGCGTAGGACCATGCGAAGCAAAAGTCACAATAGAGAGGCTGGAAGACATACGCAATTCAAGACGCAAAACAATCATTGAACGAGCAAAGAATATCCTGCAACAATGGCAGATAGAATCCATGCCGAGCACTGAAGAAGTCTTCCGAGAAGTGTCAGAAACCCTCAGAGTGCCAAAAGTGGAAAAGTATGGACCAGACGAGCTGTCAGCTGGACCAGATGTCGACGGCGCTAAAGAGATCATAATCGTAGAGGGCAGAGCCGATGTTATCAATCTGCTGAGATGCGGAATCGAAAACGTTGTAGCGCTTGAAGGCGCCAAAGTTCCAGAAACCATCATCAAGCTAAGCAAAGAAAAAACCACAACTGCACTGTTGGACGGCGACAGAGGCGGCGACCTCATCCTCAAAGAACTACTGCAAGTCACTGATGTCAAATACATTGCCAGAGCGCCACCGGGAAAGGAGATTGAAGAATGCACATCGACGGAAATCTTCAACGCTCTGCGGAACAAAGTGCCCATCGAAGAATTCAAAGCGAGAAGACCACGCGAACGACCCAAAGTCCTCGTGCCCAAACAAATCAAAGAAGCGCGAAAAGAATTGGAGGGCACACTAGAGGCTGTGTTGTTCAACGAGAAAATGGAGCAAATTGAACGCATACCCGTGAGCGCCTTGGCAGAAAAGCTTCAGCAAACCGAAGGCGTTGACACCGTAGTCTTCGACGGCGTCATAACCCAGCGACTAGTAGACATAGCCAACGAAAAAGGCACAAAGTTCCTTGTAGCAGCCCGCGTTTCAGACCAAGTCAAGCAACCGTTGAAGGTACATTTGCTAACATTCTCAGAAATGGAAGGTTAAGCTGCTCAACTACCGTGAGAAATCTGAAAGTGTCTTTGGCTTAGCCTGCACTGTTAGTAGCTTCTCTTCGGATATGCCAAACATTGCCAATATGCGTGCTGCTGCCGGCACAATTTGATTCGTGACATAGTATTCAACGTCAACTTCGTCGTATGAGGCTAGAACGTATGGCTTAGCTTTTTCGTAGAGTTTTCCAGCACCAGTCGTTATCACGTAGCCTATCTTATCACCCATAGCCAACTCATATCCTTCTTTCATCAGTCGTTTGGCAGCTTCCACATGCGGTGCCCTAACCTCATACGCCTCTACTGGCTTAGTCAAAGTCTTCCAAATGATCAAGTCTCTGTACGGCACTTGTTTCTGCCTCAAATCATTGATGTAAAGGCGCACAAGCTGTGCTGCTTCCTGCGGCGCCTGCTTCTTCAGAACTGTGTCCAACACTTTTTCTTGGACATTTTTGGCACAGTTCGCCCAGTCTCCGCGTACCACTTCTAAGCCCACAATGTCAAGTCTTCCATCGGGCAGCAAGCCACCGTACTTCTTTTTGGCTTCGGTGAATAGAACCCGCTTGTAGATCTTATCTGGCTTTATTTCCAAGCCGACCTCTTGCCCAACCTTCTCAGAAAGCTGAGCGATTCTGCTCGGATCGTTGTTGACGAAGACGCTGTCTGTGTCGCTGTAGATGACTTCTAACCCAATTTCCTTCGCTGTGTCCACTGTCTTGAGTATTATGTGTCTGCCCCAAGCAGTTGCCGCTTCAGCCACGGGTTTAACGTACCAGCGGGCGCCTCTCCAGCCTGTGTAGCCGTAGGCAGCGTTTGTTATGACTTTGACAGCCTTTTGCCGCGCATCCAACACATGATATTCAGAACTCTTTGGGTCTAGCTTCCTCATTTTTGGGCGAATCTGATCGCGTGAAGCTATGAGGTTGGAAAGAACCTCCTTGTAGAAACCAGGCGGCTCCTTGC
>CAYLSJ010000157.1:0-3182 GCA_964386655.1 uncultured Candidatus Bathyarchaeia archaeon
GGCTGGCTGTTAACCAGTCGGTCATAGGTTCAAGTCCTATCGGCGGCGCCAAAACGCTTCTGTTCTTTAGAGCTGCCGGAGAATAGAGCCCCCTTGTACAAAGACTGAAATGTAGATCGGGCTTCTGTGTAGAATTACTATTTGGTGTGTGTTAGATTTGGCATTCGGGGCAGTAGTATACTTGTCCTCCGCCTAAACTGAGCTTCTGCACTTTGGTGCCGCATGTTGGGCAGGCTTGCTCTTTCACGTTTGGACCCATAGCAGGCGTGTAACCGCCTTGTTTTCCGTAAAGGTCAATGAACTGTTTCTTGCCGCCTGACTGGATTCTCTCTTGAATCACGAGCCTTACCGCATTGTAGAGGGCATGATTCTCGCTTTCAGTGAGGCTAGAGGCTTTCCGTTTGGGATGAATCTTCGCTCGGTATATAGCGTCTTGGAACGCGCTGTTGCTTAAACCTACTACGACGGCGTCTTTGCCTACGAGTGCAGATTTGATGTTCACGTTTTTGTGGGTTAACTCCTCTGCAAATCGTTCAAGCGTGAACTCCTTGTCGTCTATCGCTGAGGCTGCCTGAGAGAAGTCTCGTCTATAGACGTAGCTGCTTTCAAGCTCGTCGTCTTTCAGTGCTTGGATGACGCCCATGCTGGTTAGTGCTACAGTTAACGCCGTATCGTCGCTGAAGCCGAGCTTAAGGTGGAACTTCGCTGGGACAATGCTTTCTTTCGTGTGATATAGGATTCTGCCCCCATACTCGGGCGCAAGAAGCATGTTTATACCATTATCAAGCTTTACGCGTATAACGTTGCCCCGGGAAACGACGGACTCAACCTTGCTGCCAGTTAACCATGCAAAGGCTGAAATATCTTTGTTTATGAAGCCTATTTTCTGCAGTTTTTGGTAATCTTGCAGCTGGCAGTTTGCGATTTGTTTTCCTCTAAGCTCCTTGTTCATCTGTTCAGCAAGGATATGTGCTTCTGGCAGTTCGATGCTCACAAGTCAACACCATTTCAGAATTGCTTGTGCGAAGAGACTATAAAACTATCTGCACATGAACGACGCTTCATTCAAGTACTATCTGCGGTGTCATTAGCTCCGTTGTTTCGTCACTGGGCGCTGTCTCTGATTCTTGTTCTCTGGGTTCCTCTCTTTTCCATCGTTGGTCTTTTGCTTTGAAAGGCATTAACGCTACTAGGACTGACATAAGCTCAATTCGCCCAATGGTCATTGCGGCAATCATCAGCCACTTGTAGCCTACTGGCATGGAGACCGTTGTTGCGCCCATTGAGATGCCGTTTGTTGTAAGTGCAGAGCCCACTTCAAAAAGTGCATCTGTGAAAGATACGCCTGGAGGCATTGTGGTGAATATTATTGCGAAGAGTACGAGAGTTGATGTGAAGAGCAGTATGGAAATGAGGGCTGGAAGATGTTCGTAATTATGTGCGTCCTTTTGTTCTTCCGATTCTGGAATGACTTTTTCCTTGATGAGCAAATCGTTGATGCCTTGTTTTATTGATTTCGCGAAGGTGATGAGCCTGGACACACGTATGCCTCCAGCCATGGAGAATGCGCATCCGCCGATGAGCATTAGCAGAATGAAAATTGATAGGGCCGTGCTGTTCAACGATGATATAGTAATATAGTCGTACCCTGTTGAGGAAGACATGCTCACAACATGGAACAAAGAGTCGACGACTTCGATTCTTGTTGTAAAGACGACTGCAACAGTTCCAACCGCGATTATTATGAAGTACAGCGCAATCTCTGGGGACATCACTTTTTTGAGTTTCCGAGTAAACAGGTGGTAGTTGAGGGCAAAGTTAACTGACCCCAAAAACATAAGGGCCATAATGAGAATCTTCGGCGCCAAGCTCAGGTATTGCTGGAACTGTTGTGCAGGAGCTTGAAAGCCACCGGTTATGGTGTCTACCACGAACATTCCAGTTTTGATTAAATCTGTAAAGCCTAGAGCGTAGAAGATGATTGTGAAAACGATGATATAGCCGCTGTAGATGGCGAAGACGGAGAAGAACACTCTTTTCATGTTGCTGCTTAAACTGTCTACTCCCAAGGCGTTGCCGAAGCTGCCCGTGGCTTTTCTTGATTGGAAGAAGGCCAGAAGCAGAAAGACTATGCCTACACCGCCCATTAACTCGGTTAAACTCCTGTAGACGAGGAGTGATTTTGGCAGAACATCAGCATTAGCAATAAAGCTGAATCCTGTCGTTGTGTACCCTGAAATGCTTTCGAAATAGCTGTTAGTGAATCTTTCAAACCCGCTTACGCTGTTGAAAGGGTCACCGTAAACGTAAGGTATAGCGCCTATTAGGGGCAACAATATGAAAGCAACCAAAAACAGAACATTCGAAGACTTGAAGTTCAAGTCTTTTCTCTCGCACAGAGCGTTGCATAAAAAACCACAGCCAAGAAATGCGACACATACTAGAAAAACCGAAATCAAGGTATCAGTTTCACCGAAGTAAAGCCCAATGCCAATTGGCAAAATAGTAAGCAATCCCGCAATTTGGAGTAGGAAACCGAGATTGGCAAAAAGGGGTTTGCTCATCCTGATTCAGCCTTCTATGAATGGAAACAAAGGTTAAAAGGTTTATGAAGCTCCAATTATTACCAGTAAAGTAGCGCCTTAGACTTCTAATTCAATAATTTCCAACGCAAAATCTGGAAATTCCCGCAAACCACAAAAACTAAATAAAGGCGAATATTGCATGTGATAGAGTATGATTAAGAAACTGTTTACTGTCACGTTTCTTCTATTTCTTTTGTCCTTCACGGCGTCTGGGATAGCACAGGCTCAAGTGCGAACTCCAGGAGTTAAAGTGGGCGACACGTTCATTTACACCACGGCCGCTTATTGGAGCTCCAGCGACCCCCTTGCATCGGCTCCGTCAGATGTGGTAAGTATGAACCAGACAGAGTATCTCCGAGTCGGCATAACCGGCGTAGATGGTTCAAATGTTAATATCTTTACTATATGGCATTACATGAACGGAACCGACTCTACTTCACTCGGTACCGTGAACGTAAATACGGGAGGGGTTAGTGGAGGCAGTGGAGTTTTTTGGGCGATTTTAGCGGCTAACCTTAGTTTAGGTGAGCTAATACATCCTTTGGGACAAGACGCACTCACTGTTAGCGAAACCGTGATGAGGAACTATGCAGGCTC
>CAYLSJ010000158.1:0-3161 GCA_964386655.1 uncultured Candidatus Bathyarchaeia archaeon
CTCATTTGCAAATCTCCTCTCGAACCTGAATTCTTCTTTTTTCTCCGTTCGTTTAGGCTTGTTTCATCCTTAACTCAACAAGTAGTCTGAACACTTCAGATGAATCATTATTAATAATCTAGGTTTACCTTTGTACACAACTGTGTATACTGGGGCTAGCATGCACAGCTACATCGAGTGATATGGCGGGCGCCTTCAGCAACCTGTCAGCGAATCAACACTAACACGCACAAACACAGCGCTAAACCCAACAAACCAGCGCGCTCCTAATACTACAAGCCATTGAAGCCACACTGGAAGTTGATGATGATGACACTATAGCAGTAAACAATTCATCACCATCCTACAAAATAAAAAGCAAAGAAGTTGTACAGTGCAGTTCAGCGTGTTCAACAACTCAAGAACACACACAGCCGCAGCGCCATCAACATACCACATGTTAGTGTTACTTAGACAACGTCAACACTAACATGCACAGTTTTCAGCTGAAGTACGGTAGAAGAAGGCTAAAGGGAAAAGCCGCCTTCTTCTTCTAAAATTTCTCTTCCCGCACACCTTGTCAACATACCTAAACGTCACGCATACCAACATGAAACGTCACGCATAACAACATTCATGCGCACCCAGAAACACGAGCCAACAGCCCCAGAAACACCAATCAAAACCAAAAACAGAGCCTAAACCATACACAGAAAAGTAGAACTTTCACGCTGAAAAAAATTTTCCACACTCATACTAACCCTATCTACAGTCATTTACGAACGTAAACACATGAGCCAAACCTAACTAATATACGTAACCCGCTCCTCCTCACTACGACGCATCCTCTGAGAATACCGCTCCCGCCGCTCCTCAATCTCACGCATCCGACCCGCAATCTCCCTAGACTTCTCAACCAAAGCATCAAGCCCCGCATAATCAACCCTCAAACCAAACAACCCCACCAAAACCTCAAGAACACTCTTCGCAGCCAAAGGATCAGGAAGATAACCACGCGTCTCCCCCAACAAACACAAAGCATCAACACTCCTAAACTTAGCCAACCCAAGAATCAAACCAGCAGTCCCAACAATAGGATTACCAGCAGGACTAGCCACAGCCTTAGCCTGCACCGCTCTCTCAAGCAACTCAGGCTTAGTCGAAACAGCAACCACCCGCGGCGCCTTCTCAGCCTCCTGCCTATAACCCCCAATCGTAACAATAGTCTTAACACCCAATCTAACCACATACTCAAGAATAACATCCGTAACCTCATACTGACCCTCAATAGTCTGAGCCTGACTATCACCAACCAGAAACACAAGGTCATTATCTCCAACAGGATTCCTCCAAAAAAAGAACTCACAACGCAAAAGCCGAACACTACCCTTCTTATTCACCAAAACATAATACGGAAAATGAGGCGAATAAAGCTCAGAAAACCGCTCAGCTCCCAACTGCTTAATCAGAAAACGCACTGCAATCCTGCCCACCATACCCATACCCGGCAAACCCTCAATCAAAACCGGGCTCTTGAGCTCAACCTTGAGGGTTTCCTTAACATGCGTCTCCTTCATCTGGTCGCTCCCGCATAGTCAATTCAACCTTCATTGCCCGCCGAAACCGAGCATACTTGTCCTGGGGCGAAAATCTGGCAGGATGAGGAATGCGCACATTGCCACTACAGTAAGGGCATTTTTCCTGATTCAACGTGTATCTGCCGCATTGCACGCACTTTCTCATAAGCCAAACCATTACTTCCCCTTCTGAAAAACCCCGGTTCCACCAGCCTTTGCAACAGTCTTGATGGCAGTTTCAGCCACTGCATGAAGAGTCTTATCCGCTTCCTTATAATCCTCAGCCCACACCTCAACCGCATATCTCGGAGCAGCAATAGCATAGATACGAATTCTAGCATCCCTCGGCTTTTCAGCCTCTTGAGCGCTCTGCAAGGCCTCCTTAATATGAACTATGCCATTAGGCCTCATACACTGCAATTCCAGCAAGCCCTTAACTCTCACCATCGGCGCTCGTATCTTTTCTTTGGCGATCTCGGCCAACGCATCCGCTAGTTCCTTTGACAAGCCAGTCTCGAGCAAGGGTTCAGGTCCCTCGCGAGCAGCTCTTTCGAGTCCCTCATAGATGCCGCCGAACTTCTCCTCGATAACAGTGCCAGTTTTAGCATACAAATCGTCAAAGGACATCTGCAACTTCTCAGACGCACTGCGCAGGATACTCTCCGCCTTCTTCTCCATCTTGCTCGACAGAACCTTCTCTCGCCTCTCGTGTCTTGACACTCGCCGAAGCGAAAGATCCACATGACCTTTCATTGCGTCTACACGAAGAACCTTCAACACGACTTTCTGGCTTTCACGCACAAAATCACGGATATTTCTAACCCAGCCCGACGAGACCTCTGACACATGGAGCAAGCCCTCTTTCCCGTATTCATCCAACGTGACATAAGCTCCATAGTCCGTTATTCTCTGAACCGACGCCAAAACGAGGTCGCCTGGTTCAGGCCACTCAGTCTTCTTAAAGGCCATTTCCTGTATACTCCTAACTCACTCTAGAGAGGCTACGATTTCACCTTTAATCGCTGACTTGCCACCAGTAGGCTCAGCTAGAACAGCTCCGCAAACACTGCATTTCACTGTGCTTGAGACATGACTGAATATTACTTGCTCGTTTCCGCAGTCTGAGCATTTGATCCGCACAAATGTGCTTCTCGGTCGGGGCAGAAGCTTTTCCCAATCACTCATATTGTTCTACACTCCATTTCTTATGCAATCTCGAGCTTTCTGATGCGCATGCCCTTCTTGTGCCTCATAAAACCGCAATTCTTGCACTTCAGCCTCAGCGTCTGCTTCTTGGTCGTCTTAGCGAACTTCTTTTGAAGCGCGTACTTCTGTCCACCGTAACCGTGCTTCTTCCGCTCATGCTGCCGCTCTCCCAAGGCTAGGGCGCGGCGCTTTCCAGCCTTATAGATAGAGACCGTGTGATCTTGCTGAGCCTTGCATTTTGGACAGTACGTCGTGATCTCTTTAGGCGCCTTCATATATGCCTACGCTCGATAGATTCGGTATACAACAACAAACCTAAACATATATACCTTTTCTGAACTAGACCCTAGGAACCTATGAGCGCTCCAGCTCCACCTCGATCTCAACCGCCACACCTTG
>CAYLSJ010000159.1:0-3139 GCA_964386655.1 uncultured Candidatus Bathyarchaeia archaeon
AAAGCCTGGAAACTTTGAAGTCAACAATCTGAGTTCCTGAATGTCAAAGAATCTTTGGCAGAACAGGGATTTCGTTGAAGATTCTTTAACCAGCTTGCTGCGAAACCTTTGCACGATTCAAACGCAGAGAGGCGGTCAAAGGTCAAGATCATGATCAAGCCCGTCTCTATGCGCGAACAAACCCGCTGCGAATTCCGTGGCATAGTGCAACATAGGGAGGGCCTTTTGAGGAAGTAAGCCTAGAGCAAAGGCATGTAGCGTGCGGTGAGAAAGAAGATTCTCAGAAGGCGACTGAAGATTCACCGTAAACCACAGTTTACGCCAACCTGTCATAAATTTCTTTCTAATGGAATACCACAAGCAACAGTGGAATAACCTAGAAAGCAATCGCTCTGACATGGCTTTTGTATTTTATCACTTGATGATCAACTTCCGATGTCCCCTACTATCAGAGATGTTGTTGATGCCAAGTCCATGCCCTCGTTGGAACGCAATTCTAATAACTGGCTATTTATTACAGGAAAGCGTGTCGACGGAAAGCATCTGGTAAGTGAAAATGCGTGAATAGATATTTGGGTGTAAGGAGAATAGAATTTCTCGTTACCTATTTGTGTAGTGGAAAATGTGCACATTGTTATGCTCCCAAACACCGTGAGGGCTTCCCAGAGCATGTTAGTAAGTCGCTAGCCGTCAGCATTGTCAGGAAGGTTAGCCCAAAACACGATGTTGACTCGGTCATGACTTTTGGAGGGGAACCTCTGCTGTTTCCAGAAATTACGTGTTCTATCCACAAGGAAGCCAATAGATCGAGGATACATCGTAGAGAAGTGATTACGAATGGCTACTGGTCAAATGACATCAGAAAGATTAGAAGAATAGCCAAGAATCTGGCAGGCTGTGGAGTCAACGACCTTCATGTTTCTGTTGATGCTTTCCACCAAGAACATATCCCCCTCAATATTGTCGAAAAGACGGTCGAGTCATGTTTGGAAATGGGGATTGAAGACATAGCGTGGAACCCTTGCTGGGTCATTTCTCAAGACGATGATAACATGTATAACCGAAAAACCAAATCCATTTTAAAAGAACTCCAGGACCTGCCGGTAAGAGTGTCAGAGGGTAATATTCTGGAACCAGACGGGTTGGCTCTCATAAATTTAAGAGAGTTCCTGCCCAAAAAAGAACGAATGCCGATTGGTAAATGCGGTGACATGCCTTATACAGGACCGCTTGACTCGGTGAAATCCATTTCTGTTGAGCCGGACGGGAAAATTGCCGTTTGCAACGATTTTCATATTGGGAACGCTTCTGAAACCGACATCATAGATATTCTGGAGAATTATGATCCGTTCGAAATTCCAGAGATGAGAGCAATAGTTGAAAATGGGATGAGGGGATTGGTTGATTGGGCGAAAAAGAAAGGCATCGAACCTGACCCGACTGGCTATCACTCTGTATGTCACATGTGTGTGGATCTAAGAAAGAGAGCACACCTTGAGCACTTAAATAGTCAATAAAATGTTCTGCTAACCCCCACTATCGGAACTCGACGGAGATCCATGGGAAATGGCTTTTATGGATGGTTGATATAAAAACAGATTTGTAAACATAGATAGCACAGTCCAATGGCTGTATTTGTCAAAGAGATAAAAGAGTGATGGAGATGCCTATGCCTTATTCAAGTGACCTTGCTACCATTCATCAGCGTCCAATCGAGTTGTTGCAGAACCTCATTCGGTTCAACACGACCAATCCGCCGGGCAATGAAGCAGAGTGTATTGGCTACATAAATCACGTGCTGACTGCTGCAGGGTTTGAAACTACTTTACTTGCACGAGACCCTGCGCGTCCTAACCTAGTAACCCGCCTAGCTGGACAGGGTGAGGCGTCGCCGTTGTTACTCTATGGTCATGTGGATGTGGTTCCCACAGAAAACCAAATATGGGAACACCCGCCTTTCGAAGGAAAATTGGTAAACAGCTACGTTTGGGGCAGAGGAGCTCTAGATGACAAAGGGGGCGTAACCATGTTGTTGGCGGCACTTTTGCGAGCTAAAGCCGAAGGTCTAATACCTTCCGGTGACGTAGTGCTGGCTATTGTGAGTGATGAGGAACTTGGCGGGAAGTATGGGGCAGGATACCTAGTGGAAAACCAGCCAACTTTGTTCGAGGGCATTCGCTATGCCATCGGGGAAGGTGGCGGCTTTGCATTCTACATCGGCAAGCAAAAGTTCTACCCGATTATGGTCGCTGAAAAGCAAGGGTGCGTTGTTAGAGCTACCGTACGCGGACCAGGTGGACACGCATCTCTACCCTTGCGTGGAGGTGCCACAGCCAGATTGGCCCAACTACTCCAAAGGCTGGATAAACGCCGCTTGCCAGTGCACATAACACCTGTTGTGCGCCAAATGCTTGAGATATCACTCCTCGCTCTGCCTTTACTCACCAGATTCGTTCTGAGCCAACTCCTTAATCCATCGCTGGCAGACAGAGTGTTGAATCTCCTTGGCACAAAAGGTCGAGACCTTGAACCACTGTTGCACAACACGGTCAACGCTACAATTGTTCGTGGCGGCGAGCAAATCTGGGGAATACCCAGCGAAATTGACGTTGAATTGGCTGGATCCCTACTTCCCGACTATAGCCCCGATGACTTGATGGCTGAGCTGCACCAAGTTGTCGGCGAAGAGGTAGATCTTAAGGCCATCTACCACAAGCCTAGTCCAGCTAAGCCAGACATGGGATTGTTTAACATGCTTGGGAACACCCTGCGAGAGGCTGATCCTGAGGGCATACCTGTGCCCCTTCTTTCTCCCACGCCGACTGACGCTCGTCACTTTTGTCGGCTGGGCATTCAAACTTATGGCTTCATACCTATGAACCTGCCTGCCGAGTTTGGCTTCTCCAAGATCATTCATGCTGCTGATGAGAGAATCCCGGCGGAAGCACTGGATTTTGGAACCGCTACGATTTACAGGGTTATCCAACGGTTTGGGACCAAGTAGGCTAGCAGTTAGCCAATCCAAGCAATTCTCGTGGCCTTCCGCATATTGAAACCTTCCAAGTGTCTAACTTTGTCGTTCCGATAACCTCAATATTCGGAAGCCATTTAAGCGAAAGAATATTACGTTGTTTCCTAA
>CAYLSJ010000160.1:0-3139 GCA_964386655.1 uncultured Candidatus Bathyarchaeia archaeon
CTTTCTGGCTTTTTGGTCTCCGATAAACGCTGAGCTGAGCCCAGACTTCAATCCCTTGCTGCTGCTTACATCTTCTTTTGGAGTGATGTATTGTCCCACAACACCACTAATTATAGCCCTTTTGACATTGATTTATCCAAGAGTTAACATCTTTTTGCTCAGAGTCACAAGCTTCGTCGGGTTGTTAATCGGTTTATTTAACGCCGGGTCGCTCTTCGTGATGCCCGGATACACCTTATGGAACCTAATCCTTCACACACCGCTTATATTCATCTCTGCATACGGCTTGCTAATCCCAGCCCTAGTGAAGAAGAGCTCTGATTCGCAAGTGGTACATGAGGAAAGGACAAAATAGAAGAAATGCGAATCCTGCAAGATATCTCCTACATTCTTCCGCCATTCTCCCAATTCTTGTGTTTTGCGTCCATTACTTGTTCCCAGAAATTAGGGACGCTTCTTCTAGAAAGTAGAAAAAATCGGAGGTCTGCGGAGAGGGAATCTAGTGACGTCATCGCCTTTGCTGGGGCTCAATTTCCACCGCCCGCACGATTCTATGGATAGTTGGCTCTTGATGTGCCTTGAGTCCTTCTTAATCGCCCAAGCGAGTAGCACAGCAAATCTTTTGCGAGTTGTTCATTCTCTTGACACAAGGTCTGTAGGTTCTCCAACTGGGCAGGCTTGAATGCCTGCATTTCGCACTTGCGCTTCAGTCTTTCGCAGTTCTCTTTTGCCCTCGCACTCTCCACGATTACTGAATCAACAAATATGTCGAGGCTTTCCACCGCTGAATTCAGCTTCTCTAATTGAGGGTGATGTTGCGCATGACGCTCTCTGCTTATGCGTAGCTCCAAATCATTTATCTTCTCTTTCAGAGAAGCAACCCTTTTTACAGTTCTTCGATAGCTTTTCCTCATGTCTCTGATTGTCATCCTAATCTGAGCTTCCAGTTCAGCGGCTTCAGTCAAGTGCTTCCCGCCCTGCATCTGAACCCTTCGCTACCATTGGCTGTTTCACAAGGATTTTAAAGCTTGGTAAACATGAAAGGAGAAGCAGTGACTAACAGTATGGACACAGTTGCGCTATTGGTTGAATTTCCTGGTGGAAACCCTGACGTCAAAACTCAGGGCTTCTTATCCAGACCCATGGAGCTGGGCAGATACCCAGCCGTAATCGTTATTCATGAAATATTCGGCTTAGCCGACCACATCAAAGATGTCGCTAATCGATTGGCACAGGAAGGCTACGTAGCCCTTGCCGTGGACCTCTTTGACCGAAAAATCATAACAAAACTGGAAGAAGGGAGAGAAATCCGCCAAAAACTAACAGAAGAGAAAATTCTAGGCGACCTGAACGGCGCTTTCAACTACCTCAAGACCCTAAAATACGTGAATCCCAGTCGCATAGGCAGTGTAGGATTCTGCATGGGCGGCGGTCTCTCGCTTCAACTAGCCTGCCGCAACCCTGAGCTGGCAGCTGCAGTTGTGTTCTATGGCAGAAATCCGTCGCCAATCGACTTGGTCAAGAACATTCGATGCCCTATTCTTGGCAACTATGGAGGCGCTGACAAGGGCATTACAGAATCAGACATAGACCTCCTGAGACAAACACTCACCAAGCATGGAAAAAAGTTTGACATCAAGGTTTACCCAAATGCTCCACATGCGTTCTTCAACGACACACGAGAAAGTTACAGACCTGAAGCTGCAAGAGACGCTTGGAAAAGAACACTGACCTTCTTCAACAACCATCTGAAAGGATGAACATCAGCTCCTCCAGCGAGGAGTGAAATAGACTATTACAGCAATTATCACCATGGCAATGCACATGAGAACCACCCATAACGAGCGTAGGTAACCGTTCAAAATGAGCAACGCTATTGCGACCCACACCAAAATAGCTGAGACTGTCCTAACGTGCAATTGTTACAGCTGCTCCAGAAACATATTAGCGCTTTCACTTGGGCTATAACTCTTCACATTGCCTATAGAGCATAAGCTGGTTGGCTACTTTGCTTCTATGGGCTTCAGCTGCATTTCATAGAGTCTGCGATAAAGCCCTCCGCGGCTCATAAGCTCCTCATGGGTTCCCGTGTCCACGATTCTGCCTCCATCAATTACCACAATCTTGTCTGCGCTTCTAACCGTGGACAAGCGGTGGGCTATGATCAATGTGGTTCTGTCCTCCAATAGTTTTTTCATTGCCTTTTGGATCAATAGCTCTGTGTAGGCATCGACGCTGGAAGTAGCCTCATCCAGAATCAGAATCCTCGGATCAGCCAACAAAGCCCTCGCAAACGAGACAAGCTGTCTCTGCCCCATCGAAAGCCTAATTCCTCTCTCACCAACCAATGTGTCGTAACCTTGCTGGAATCTCATGATGAACTCATGCGCACCCACTGCCTTGGCAGCGTCAATAATGTCCTCTTCCTTGGCGTCAGGCTTACCGTAGGCTATGTTCTCACGAATCGTGCCGCTGAACAAGAATGGGTCCTGAAGAACGATGCCCATCTGGCTCCTCAGCGACTTGAGAGTAGCCTTTCTTATGTCATAGTCGTCAACTGTTATGCTCCCCTGCTGAGGGTCATAAAACCTGGCAACGAGACTAGCCAAAGAGGTCTTGCCTGCGCCTGTAGGACCAACGAGTGCCACTCGGTCGTTTTCTTTGACCTCTAAGCCTATGTTTCTGAGAACGAAGTTGCTCGGGTCGTATCCGAAAGATACATCGTTGAATCTGATTTTCCCCTCTATCCTCGGCAGTTCCACGGCATCTTTTGCCTCTTCAACTTCAGATTTGGCGTCAAGGATTTCAGTTATCCTTTCTGTAGCAGCCAAAGCGGACTGCACATTGTTGAACAACATGCTTATCTCACGGATTGGAATGAAAAACCGTGTCACATACAACATGAAGGCTACTAGGACACCGAGCTCAAGAGTGTTGTTCATCACTGAGGTTCCGCCAAACCAGAGGACAAGGCAGGTTCCCAAAGTGCCCAGCATGTCAACCAACGGAAAGAACAGAGCGGAAACCCTTGCTGCCTGAATATTCGCTTGAAGGTTCTCTACATTCACGCGGTCGAACTGCTGGGCGTTCGCCATCTCTCTGGAGAACGACTGCACAACCCGCATTCCCGATATGCTCT
>CAYLSJ010000161.1:0-3101 GCA_964386655.1 uncultured Candidatus Bathyarchaeia archaeon
ACAGGAGCTGAATGCATCGCAGTCAACACAGACTTGAAAGACCTCGATTCTGTTGATGGTGTCCGAAGAGTGTTAATCGGCGAAAGAGTGACTCGTGGCCTAAGCGCAGGTGGCAATCCGGACACTGGCAAAGCTGCTGTTCAAGAGTCGAAAGCGCTCATAGAGAGCCTCGTTGAAAACGTTGACGTTGCATTTGTGGTTGTAGGACTTGGTGGTGGCACTGGAACTGGCGCTGCCCCTGCTATAGCTGAAACCGCACATCGAAAAGGAGCTGCGGTCGTTGGTGTGGTCGCAACTCCTTTTAAGATGGAGGAGTATCGAGCTGGGTTTGTAACTAGCGCGCTGAAGGAGATGCGAGTGGCTTGCGACACAGTTGTGGTTGTTGACAATGACAGAATATCGAATGCTGTCTCAAGACTTCCGTTTAGTGAAGCTTGTAAGCTGGCTGATCAGGTTCTAGCCAACATGATTAAGGGCATAGTGGACACTCTTCTAGAGCCTAGTCTCGTTAATCTGGACATTGCTGATTTCAAAACCATTGTTAAAGAAGGTGGCGTGGCTACTGTTGGAGTAGGGCAGTCTGATGCGCCTAATAGGGCTGAGGAAGCTGTTCGAAATGCGTTGAACACTCCGCTTTTCAATGTTGATTATGCTGGTGCTTCAGGCGCGTTAATTCAGGTTTCTGGTGATCCCGATATGACAGTTCAGGAGGTTGATCGAGTGAAGGAACTTGTGTTAGACACTATAGGTCATAGCGCAAGAGTAGCTTGGGGGGCTAGAGTGAATACAAGCATTGAAGGCGGTCTTAAGGTTACGTTAGTTACGACAGGAGTAAACTCATCCTACATGCATTATGGGTTGAGCAATATGATGTCTGAACTCTTTGACATAGAATCATCGTATTGTGAAACAGAGAAATCAATTCATGTCGATTTAGATTTGGATCAGATTGAGAACTTTGAGGACTAACATCCTCTTAGTATGCGTTTGACGTCTTCTGATCCTCTCTCCAGCCTTCGAATCCAAGGTATAGGCTTTCCGAAAAGCTGAGTTTTTCCTTTCCTAATTGCTTCCACAACATCATTTCTATTCGAGCCTGAATCAACTACAGTATATGCACTGCCAATTTCCTCTGGAAAGTGAGCATCACTGCCAGCTATCTCAGGAAGCCCGAGGCGATGAGCGAGTCGGCGACCCAGATAGGTTGAGAGAAAGAACGGGAAGGCTGAGGAGTTTATGACCTCGACAGCGTCGATATTTGAGGCTGAGGTTATCTTGCTTCCGAACCCTGTCTTGATCACAACTGAAGGATGAGCTATTACAGCTATTCCGCCCAGCTGCCGGATTCTGTCAACGGTTTCTGTGATGTCCAGTCTTGGTCGAACTGGCTCTGTTATGTTCAAGCCTAGAATGTGACCGTGAAGGCTGCTGACTTCAATTCCTGGAATGATCAGCAAGTCTTTTTGTTTGAGTAGTCTGCGTGCTCCATGTACCGTGTCATGGTCTGCTATTGCAACGCCGTGAAGCCCCTTTTTCCGCGCTCGTTGAACAACTTCTTCAAGAGTGGTTTTGCCGTCTTCTGAGTAGTGAGTATGCACATGCAGGTCTATTCTCAAGCGGGACACGTGTGTTTTCACTTTATTTTGCTGCCAGTCTTTACTGGACGGTCTGGCAAGAGTATGGAGACTGCTTTTTCGTCTTCGGCGGCGAGAATCATGACGTTGGATTCGATTCCGAACATTTTCTTCGGCTGCAGGTTAGTTATGACGGCAACGCGTTTGCCTTCAAGTTCTTTTGGGCTGTAGTATTGGGCTATGCCTGCTACTGCTTGCCTGACTTCGCCTTCGCCTATGTTTATGAGCATTTTGATGAGGTTGCGTGAACCGGACACTGGTTCAGCCTTGCTTATTTCGCCAATGCGCAAGTCCATCTTGGAGAAGTCTTCGAAGGAGACGTTCTTTTCAGGCATTGTTTATGTAGCTCCCACAAGGTTCACTTGTGCAAGAAGATGTGTTGCCTTATTTGTATTTTGATTGACTTAGCTGATGGCAGCTTTCCCAAGTTTCTGCTTTTCTGTTTCGATGTCTTTGTCTTGAACTTTCTCGAAAACGACGCTGGGTTGGCTGATCTGGTGTCCGCTACTGATCTGAAGTTGTGAAGCTGAGCCCCAGTTTTGCTTGTGAACTGAACCATTGAGGCTGAGCTGCTGCCACAGCTTCTCAGCTGAAAAGGGCGTGTAAGGCTCAAGCAAGAGGGCTAGACTATGCACAGCGTTTATGCAAAGGTAGATGGTTGTCTCGGCTGTTTCTTTGTCTGCCCAAGGTTGCTTTTTCTGGAAGTACTGGTTGCAGAAGGCTGAGAATTCGACTATCTTTCGTAAGCCTCTAGTGAGTTCGTTGGCTTCGATTTCTTTCCCAACGTCTTCGGCTATGTTTTTGATTCTCTCTATGATTTCCTTGTCTGATGCATTGTAGTCTTTCGGCGGGGGCACCTTTCCTTGGTATTTGGTCCATGTAAAGGTTAGGGTTCGGTGAATGAAATTGCCTATGTTAGCGATTAACTCGTTGTTTATTCGCTTCTGGAAATCTGTCCAATCGAAGTTGACATCAGCTTGCGTGTATGTTGTGACTGAAGTTAGATAGTAGCGTAGGTAGTCTGCTGGAAACTTGTTCAGGAAGTCCCTTAAGCCTATGTACCATCCGCGGCTTTTAGAGAACTTCTGTTGCTCAAGTAATAGCATGCCGCGGGTTGGAATTAAGTCTGGCAGCTTGTATTCTCCGTTGCCTAACCGCATGGCGGGCAAGAACAGGTAGTGGTGATAGACTATGTCTTTTCCTATGTAATGATAGATCTTTGACGTGTTCCATGCTTTCTTGCCGTCGATTCCTTTTTCCTCAAAGTATTTCTGCGCTGTGGCTATGTAGCCTAAATGGTTGTCGAACCAGCCGTAGAGAACCTGACCTTCAGCTTCTTTGAGTGGTATAGGCACACCCCACTGTAAGTCACGGGTGATGTCCCAGTCAAGTAAACCGTCTTTGATCCAGCTAAGAACATAGTTCCTCACGTCCGGCTGTAGGTTACGGTTTTCTTCCAGCCATTTC
>CAYLSJ010000162.1:0-3086 GCA_964386655.1 uncultured Candidatus Bathyarchaeia archaeon
CAAGTTTAGGTTGCTCCCTTCCGGGCCTGGCCAGGTTCGCCTGACCGTCAGCCCCAAAGGACCGACACTCATAGCCAGAGACCGCGAAGCCAAGCGCTCTTCGACGCCTCACCACAGCCTTCAGCCCGTCATGAAGAGGGTTTACGGTCAAAGCCTTTCGGCTTCTCAGGGGACCCCTAGCCCCCCGCCTAGACCCACCGCCAAAACAAACAACATCCAATTAAACAATATAAAAGTTTACGGCAATACTAGGCAACAAGTTAATTAATCCCAAAATCAACAACCATAGCTTAACAAAGAGGGAACTAACACATGCCTAGAGAGTTTCATTACCGTGGCTTCGGCTTAACTGACCTCTTAGCTATGTCCATGGACGAATTCATACGATTACTGCCATCCCGTCAACGCCGTAGCCTACAACGAGGACTAAGCCCGGAACAACGTAAGCTGCTCGAAGCCATACGGAAGATCAAGCAAAATCCCGAAGAGGCACAGAAAGGGAAACCCATAAAGACTCATGCACGCGACATGATCATACTGCCAGAAATGGTAGGCGTCTCTTTACTTGTACACAATGGAAAAGACTTCTCCGCACTTGAAATAAAACCTGAAATGATTGGACATTACATAGGCGAATTCGCCATCACAAACAGACCAGTTAAGCACGGTGTGCCAGGCATTGGTGCCTCGCGCTCATCCATGTACGTTCCGCTAAAATGAGAGGCGGTCTTCTGCTCTAAGTTCTGTACGATGGCTCGCTGGGTTTCTTTCCTTCAGCTGGCGCTGGTGGAATCTGAGGTAAGGGCACAGGCGGCGGAATGTTCAGGGTTCGAGTGATCACGATGGATTCGATGAAGGCTACATTGGATATTGACTGTATTATTATGGGTGGCGGCGGCTTCTTCTCCATGTAACCGCTGTGAATCTGCTTCAGCTCTTCTCGTTCACCTGAAACGTGCGCTCTTCCCTTCACGCTTATCTGAGCTACGCCAGGAGTATAGTTGATGGTGAAGACAAAAGGCACTTCAAGCAGGTCTTCGCTTTTCTTCTCAACACCTACTAGATTAAGGTTCGTTGCGATTTGAACAGGCGGGATAGGCTTATCAATATCCCACAGTCGTTCAGCTGACAATTGATGAATGAACACGCCGACTTTTATCATAATGTACCAGAATCCCAGTTTTCCCAAAACAGTAATGAGCGCTTTCAGGATTTAAGCATAGAACTTATTCTCGCTTATACCTAGTGAAACCGCAGTGCCCACAAGCAAACCTATCGCCATGATCAGCCATGAAAAAGCCTGGTCCACATCGTTCACAATATGGGCGCAGCCTTGATAATCCAGCGGCGTCAATCTTGTACCTTGTGTAGGCGCCTTTCTCTTTCTTTCGCACTTTGGGTCTTTTCCTTCCCTTTCGCTTCTCAACGGGCTTTTCAGCTGGTTTCTCCCCTTCAGGAGCCGGTTCTGGTGTTGGTGGTGCTGGTGCTGCTTCGGCTGGTTTTCCAGCTGGTTTAGGTCCTGTTTTCTCTGGAGGCGTAGGCTCTTTCTTTCCCTTGGCTTTCTCAGACATTTATTCTATCCCTCTTTTTTGGCTGGTTGCTCAGCCTTTTCTGCCGCTGCCTTTGCTGCTGGCGGTTGTGCTTCAGCTTTTTCCTCGGCGGCTTCTTTCTTTTCTTTCGGCATGTTCCTTTCGATTATGTACTTTGGTTCAATGTGTTTGGCTTGTTCAACGGAGTCGTAGGCGTTGGCTTCTCCAGTAGCTGTCATTGTTCCAGTTTTAGTTATGATTCGTCTGATGTAGACAACTTCAGGCTTCGTCTTGAGTGCGTCTGCTAGTGCATTGCGCACTTCTAACCTCGTGGGTGTGCTCTTTGTCTGTTTGTGGTCAATAGTGAAGGCTATTTCTCTGCGTTTCAGCAATGGGTTGTATTGCTGCTGCGTGACTGTGACTTCCATTTAAGCGTCCTCTTCATGATGCGAGTTTGTTGATTTGATGCGGCATCCTTTACTTTAGCTTTTTGGCGCAGGCTCCATAGCGTCAAGGATTAACCTAACCTTATGCTTAGCCGTTGCATCTGGCTTAACCGCTACTACGCCTTCATAGGGTTGCCCATATACTAAGAGCCAGTCTTCGGGCGCCTCTAAAACCGCAACCAGAGTCAGAAGGTCTTCTTCGCCTTCAACCATAATCATAGTCGGCTGCTTCTGCCCCAAAGCTTGTTCAACAACGGTCCACGCTTGCTTAGTTATCGCTCCTGCAGGATTGCTCACAGTGACCTTTCTGTCCATCTGTATCCTAATTGGCTGTGTTTCTTCTCTCATGACTTTGCCGTCTATGATTAGAATGTGCGGTTGGATGCCTTGGCTCAACATATTTCCGGAGACAACATCCCCAACCGCGATTATGCGCTTGGGCTTTTCTCGAGCGATGAGCTCTTTGAGTTGATTCATTGTCTCTTTAGGCGTGCCTCTCAGCAAAGCCCCTAGCGGGTTCCTCAATTCTTCGCGTAATTCTGGTTTGAGGATGAGGGTATGTTTTGGCTTTGAGCTTATGGCTATCAGCCTCCACTGATGATGTGAGAAATGGAGCAAGAGATTGTTTCTAGCGTACTCTTAGGGCGTATCTGCCCTTCTTAGTGGCTTTCATAGCTTTGGCTACAGCTGAGTTTTCTGGATCAAATATGATTACGATGCCTGAGTAGTCGTCGCTGAAACTGGTAGACTTGCAGTTTGGGCACGTGGTTTCGGTTGTGAGGTAGTTGCAGTCTCGACATGCTTTCTCTGGCAAGGCTTCGTTCCCCCACACTAGCTAGTGTTTAGCAGTCTTAGCTGAAGGCGCGGCTGCAGCCGCTTTCTTCGGTTTCTCCACCCCGCCGCTCTTCAATCTTTCCACATCCTGCTTTATCCATTCAAGCTTACCTAAGAACGGCTGGCGCCCTGTTACGCCCACTTTGCCTGAGCCTCCCTCTCTACCCAATGAAACAGCGGTTATGCGCACTCTAACGTGATCGCCTGTTGCCAGTTTACGTTTGGTTTCCTTGCCCATTAACACGCCTTGTTTTTCATCGTATGATATGAAGTCGTC
>CAYLSJ010000163.1:0-3065 GCA_964386655.1 uncultured Candidatus Bathyarchaeia archaeon
ATGTCTGTAACCGCAGCATTTAGAGTTTACCCTCAGCAACTAATCACCATGAGAGGCTCGAATTCCACTCCTTGCCTTATCGTCAACCACAATTCTGAAATGCAGATGAAGCGCACGTACTCCTGAAAGGAGCATTAGCTAAAATATGCAGTTCATCTCCGCTAAGGCCCAAGTAAAAGGCTTTCTTGAAGGCGACGACATCATTCTTGGGCCTTCATATATTGGAGCAAAGTCGCTCATCGGCAGAAACGTGATTATCGGTTATCCAGCAAAGAATAAGGTTAAGACCTTTTCATTTTCAAAGAGCTTTTCATTGAAGGAGTTTGACAAGACAAGCGCTGGAGCCAAGATAGGCAACAACTGCATTGTTCGGTCTGGCACAGTAATCTACGAGAACACCACAATAGGTAAGAGAGTTGAAACTGGGCACAATGTGTTGATCCGAGAAGGCAGCATCATCGGCGACCTATCGCGTATCGGCTCTTCAACACAATTGGACGGCACGGTTAAGGTTGGAAAAAACGTGAGCATTCAGTCAAACGTCTACCTTCCCCACCTAACCGTTATACAAGACGATGTTTTCCTAGCACCAAACGTTGTGTTCACAAACGACCCGTATCCGCCTAGTCACTGTTGTGTGGGCATAGTCGTTGGGGAAGGCGCTGTCATCGGTGCTAACGCATGCATTATAGCGCCAGCAAAAATTGGTAACGACTCAGTTGTCGGCGCTGGTGCTTTGATAACAAAAGATGTACCGCCGGGCACGGTTGTAGTCGGTTTTCCTGGTAAGCCTTACATCACCAGAGAGCAATACGACAGAAAAAGAGCCGCATGGAAAAAAGGAGCCAGATAGACATGGAATATGTTGAGGGCAAGGTTGGAAAGATGGTTTTCGCTAGGCTTTCAGAAGGTGAGGACGTGCTTGATGCCATAGCTCAGATCGTGACTAAGGCAAACGTATCTGCAGGTCTCTTCTTCTTGATTGGAACCTTGAAAACAGCAAGATTGGGATTCTTCAGGGAAGGCGAATACGAGACGATTGAGCTGCAGCAACCTCTGGAGATCGTGTCGTGCCTTGGCAATGTCTCTATCAAAGAAGGAAAGGCATTTGCCCATGCGCATGCAGCTGTGTCCGATGAGAAAGGCAAGGTCTTTGGCGGGCATGTGATGCCAGGCTGTATTATAGGAGTGACAGGTGAACTTGCCCTCGTCGAAACTACAGGTATCGCGTTGTTTAGGAAGTTCGATGAGAAGACCAAGCTTTCGCTGTTGTCTTTTGCTAGGCACACTGTGAAGAAAAGAAAGAATCGTCTCTCTTAGGCTTCAGCATTTTCACAAGTCTCAATCCATGAACATTAGGTGAGTAGTAGTCTGCTAGCAGTTCGGCTTCTTTATAGCCAAGTTTCTGGTACAGTCTTCGAGCAGCTTGGTTATCAGCGCGAACCTCCAAGTAAGCAATCCCAACGTTTCTCCTTGAGAAAGAGCGTTCAATCTCGGAAAGAAGCATTGAACCGATGCCTCTTTGACGGTATCGAACAGCAATATCGATGGTTACGATGTGCCCAATCTTGGCAGTGCCCTTCCCTTCAATTAGGCCTATCACAAAGCCTACAATCACAGCGTCCATTCTAGCGGAGAGAGCAACAGCGTTTGGGTTTTCGAGAAGCCTGAGTATCTGTTCTCTTGTATACGCTTCAGCTGTAAAGCATGCCCTCTCTATTTTGAGCATTTCTTCAATGGTTCTTGAGGTTGCAGGTTCAATCGCTACTTGCATTTTCTCACCTGTCGAGATTCGTGTCATGGACTACAAGTTGTAGGTAAATGTCTGCGAATAGGCGTTTGTAGATGTCTGCAACTTCATCAAGGCGTGGGTTCTGACCTAAGTATAGGAGGTGGCTTCCGCAGTGGTGTCTGCAGTCAGATGCTCCGAATCCCATAATTGGGACTGTAACTCCTTCAATGCTTTTCAAGAGATTGTTTACTTCACACTCTCTATTATCATTACTTGACGCAGCCACAGTCGCTATGATGCCTGCTTTCTTATGCGTCAGAAGGTAATCGATGTGCCAGCGTTTCTTCTTTGTCCCTTGATAGTGTCTGGCAACTCTCCCTCGGAGGCTGACTGATCCGTCTCCTAGGGCTGAACCAGTGTATGCATAATAGCCCTTCTCAAGCTTAGCCTGACCATGCCCGTGCATTCTAATACGGCTTGAATCCTTAAAGAAAATGACGAGGGTATAGTTGCCTCTAACTGGCAGTTTATGAAAATTCAGCGCTGTAGCTCCCCACGTTCACTTCTGCTTGAACATGCGTTCGAAATTTTCGAAATACACTTTTCTTCGCACTTTGTTCGAGATATTAGCCGCGTCGATAATAGCAGTTTGTGTTGGAAAGCGGTAATAGGGGATATCAGAGCCGAATAACACACGGTTCTCGTCTACATCAGTAGCCATTTCAACGAAATCAGGCAGAGCTCCTGAGGTCTCAACGAAAACGTTAGGTAACTCAGTAAGAACACCGATGCTTCCCTCCTTCAGATGTGCTAAGATCATGACCATACGCAGATATTTCCTTGCTACTCGAGCAGCTAAGCCCGGGGCTGAAAAGCCGTCGCCTGTGTGCATCAGAATAGGCAACTCCAACTCACTGACCTTAGCGAAGAACTTGTCAAAAAATGGATGATCAGGACGGAAGCACTCGACCATCGGATGGAGCTTGACGCCTGAGAGCTTAAGCGGTTTCTTGATTCGTTCTAGCTCTTTGATTGCATCTGCATCTCTTCTTGGGTCAACGCGCCCAAAGCCCACCAGCCTTGGCTGCTTCTTCACGCATTGCGAAATATAGTCATTTGTCGTTGGGTACTTGTCGCCCACATTAGGGTTAGGAAAAACAAGAGCCCGAGCAACATTGTGCTTGTCCAGAAGGGGCATCAAATCTTCTAAGTAGATTGTCGGGTTTCCATAGGGTTGCCAAGGTCCAGATTCACCCAAATGTATATGCGCGTCGCAAATCCTCAATGATGATTCCGCCTTTAGACTCGCTTCTGGGAAGCTATTACTCAACTG
>CAYLSJ010000164.1:0-3027 GCA_964386655.1 uncultured Candidatus Bathyarchaeia archaeon
CCACATCAAGCGACATAGCCACACTAGAATTCAGCAACGACATGCCCATACGCATCGACTTCCAACAACCAAAAGAAGGCAAACTAACCTTTTATCTCGCACCCCGCATTGAAGTAGAATAGAAAAGCAGCGCTGAGAAAGCGCGGCTCACACTCATTGCGCTGGGACAAGAACTGATTCTTACGCCAGTCGACTTGGCAAAATACCCTTTCGCACCGCAGGCAGCTCAACGCGTTCAGGAACTTGACCACAGGACAACAGAGTTAGAAAGCCAAGAATATGCCAAGATACTCCAAAGAGCAGAGCAACGAATCGACGAAGCCATAAAGACCAAACAAGTTACTTTGCCATTAAGCTTTGACGATGAAACTGAACTTCTATCCTTTCCAATCGCAATGATGATGGTGATCTCCTCAAATGACAAGTCCCTTAAAAGAACGTATGCTTTAGCGGAAGCAAAACGAGCATATACTCTTCTTAAACAAGAAAATCGAACAAAACTCGTTGCTATTGGTCATCTATTCAACTGGAAAATAAGACCAGTAGAAGTTTACACTAAGAATCTTGGATCCGGGGCATTAGGATTGTCTTTGGACTTCGCGAATTACCTGAAAAACTCAACGATTTTTCATGAAAGCAAGTGGAAGCTCGTCAACCGCAACATGCTGAGTGGCGAAGTATTCGTCACTGCCGACGAAGCTGCTCGCCTTCTTGCTGAAGAAGTGCGCGTTAATATTGAGAAAAAACTTGATCTCGAAATGGACATAGGACTTCCACTGACGCTTGTGAGCAAAGTGGAGAAATTAAGGCAGCTCTATACAGAGCTCAGAAAGCTGCAGGAGGAAGAGATGCCCAAAGAAGTCGTCGTCGAATCCTTTCCTCCCTGCATAAATAGGTTGTACAACACTGCAATTGCACAACAGCACCTCTCGCACATTGAGCGTTTTACCCTTACCTCTTTCCTTTTGAACTCCGGCATGAGCATCGAAAAAATAGTCGAATGCTTCCGCCCGACTTCGGACTTCAGTGAGAAAATGACGCGCTACCAAGTTGAACACATAGCTGGCGGAAAAGGTTCGAGAACAAAGTACAAACCGCCTATGTGCAGTACACTGCGAACACATAGGCTGTGCCCAGGTAGCGACAAGACATGTGAGAATATATACGGTCCACTGGGCTATTACAAGGCTAGACTCAGGACTAGACCCCAAGAAACCTCTGAGAAAATCCGAGCGTGAACGGAATCCAAACCCAAGCATTCATTCAACACAAATTCGCCGAATACTATAACCAGAATTCGGGCAACATAGAGCCGCCAACATCGATCGGAACGCGAGAATTCGCCTTTTCCCTCTTCAGGCAAAAAACCATGCTTCGCCACAAAGGTTTTCAGGATGCACGCGGCTTTCAAGAGTTCTTGAAAAGGCTTTCCCCTGGAGACGTTTACTATTCAAGTGCCTACTACGAGAGTCCTGAGGAGGAGATGCTCCGGAAGGGTTGGTTGGGAGCAGACCTTATCTTCGACATCGACGCAGACCACATCCCAACAGCATGCGATAAGAGTCATGACATTTGGATCTGCAAAGACTGCAATTCTGCCGGGCATGCAGCTAGACCTGAGAAGTGCCCGCAATGTGGTGGACAGAAGTTCAGTGTAATCAGCTGGCCTTGCGATGTTTGCTTGGAATCTGCCAAGCGAGAGGTAATGAAACTCATCGAAATTCTGGAAGAGGACTTTGGCTTCTCGAAGCAGGAGCTCATTCTTGCGTTTTCCGGACACAGGGGATATCATGTCCAGGTTGAAGCTGAATCTATCAAAACGCTCGACTCAATGGCCAGAAGAGAGATTGCAGATTACCTAGCAGGCACAGGCCTAGAACCCATGTTGCACGGTGTGAACACGAAAACATGTGTCGGGCCCAATCTCGAGGATGTCGGCTGGAAAGGTCGAATAGCGAAGGGTACCTACGAATTGCTAGCGTCACAAGAGGAGCTTGAAAAGGCAGGGTTGAAGAAAGTATCCGCAGCCATAGGCAGTCAAGGGAAAGTGGTTCAGGATAGGTGGAGAAAGAAGGGCCCGTGGGGGCTAGTCGTCGGTGTTGGAGCCGAAGGTTGGGAGAATATAGTTCAGGGGGCGGTAGCAATGCAATCTGTGAAGATAGACACAGTTGTCACAGCTGACGTTCACCGTTTGATCAGGCTTGCTAACACAATACATAGGGAAACCGGTCTAAGGAAAGTACAGATCTTGCCCAGCGGCATTGAGCAATTTGATCCGTTCAGAAGCGCCATAGCTTTCAACCAGGGGTTTGTAACGGTCGACATCGTAGAAGCACCAGAATTTAGGATTGAAGACACCAGCTATGGTCCATTCAAGAATCAACGTGTGGAGTTGCCCACTGCCGCGGCGATGTTTCTCTTGTGCAAGGGCGCAGCTCACACTACGGAGGATTCTGCAACTGTACAATGAGCTTTACGATGCCTGGAAAAAAGAGAAGGGGAGCGTTGATCTGCAGGCTCTTCCCAAAGACTTCTATGTTAAGGTTGCTGACTATGTTAGGAAGATTCGTCAAGAAAGCCGCATGTTAGATGAAAAGACAACCAAAGCGCGTTTGTTGGTGCGTGAATCAGAGAATGTACGCAAAATGGTGAAGGATCTAGTGCTGCTGCGACATGAGAAGATCATGAATTTGGCTTCGTCAGGTGAAGCAACGCCGATTGAAGGCTTCACTGAAGAGGAAGAGAAACTTGTTAGGGAAGTGGCCCCTTCCTTTGAGTCGTTTCAGACACTTTTCAAAGAAATAGTGAGTGGACGCTTGTCGTCTTCGACTCTTGACAAGCCTAGGAAGCGGGTTTTGCGTTTCCTCAAGGATACCCCATCGTTAATTGGTTCCGACCTGAAGATTTATGGACCGTTTCAGCCTCAAGACGTAGCTTCTGTGCCTGCTGAGAACGCTAAGATTCTTGTGAAGCAAGGTGTGGCGGTTGAGATCGAGGTGGAGCTGGAGCGCTCATAGGTTCCTAGGG
>CAYLSJ010000165.1:0-2991 GCA_964386655.1 uncultured Candidatus Bathyarchaeia archaeon
TTTGAGTTTTTCACGATGTGTTTTCAGCTCGTTCTCCAATGATTGCAGCTTTTCGCTTATGCTTTCCATCTGCATGGTTTTCTGTTTGATTTGGTCGGCTAGTCGCGTTATGTTGTCTTCAGCGTTTTCGATGCTGGTCTTCAGCTGCGCTTCTCTGCGTCTCAGTTCCTCCGTCTGTTTTCTCAGTTCCTCTAAACTCTGCAAGCGGCCAGTCGCTTCCTTGAGCGTGGTTTCAGCTTCAGCGTATTTCTTCTTCAACCCGTCGATTTGAGCTTCAATGTTAGCATACTCTTGTACAGCTTTGTCATATTCAGCGCTGAGCTTGTCCATCACAACGATGTCGGGGTCGCGTTCGTAGGCTCTCTTCTCGCCTTCGTACTCTTTCTGAATGCCCTGCAGGTTAGCCCAGCCGACTTCATAATCAGACAATCCGAATAATTCGTCGAGGCGTTTTTGACGTTCCCGCGGGGTCAAATCCAATAATTGCTTCAGTTGTTCTTGTCGAACCCACACGATTTCGCGAAATAATTCCTTGTCTAAGCCTGTTATGGCTTTCAACTGCTCAGTGACCGCCTCACTCTTCATACTTGCCACAACTGCGCCGTTCTGCGTGAGCTTCAGCTGCTCCCAATCTTGACTAATACCTTTGCCGCGCTTGCGTAAGCCACGCGCAATAGTATACGTCTTGCCGTCTTGAACAAACCTGAGTGTAACTATGCCTGAATCCGCGCCTTCACGTAGGATGTATTCGTAGCTTCTGCCGATGGGGTCGCCGAATAATGCGAAGTCAATGGCATACAGTACGCTGGACTTGCCCCAGCCGACGCCACCTACTAGACAATTGAATCCTCGTTGGAACTCGATTCTCGTCTTCGTATGTGACCGAATGTTCTCCAGCTCGATGGATTCAACTCTCACTCATGTATGCCTCCATTTCATGTTTCACTTTTTCCTCATCTTTCCTGACTAAGGGCTCTAGGATGTTAACCGATAAACGAGCGATCTTCTCAGCTTGCTCACGACTGTAACGCTCGCTGAAAATCTGCACGAAATATTCGAAAGACTTCGTTTTCAGGTCTTTCAACCCGCCTTCGAATATACTCCGAATCACTTCTTCAGGAACCTCTGTTTCACGCAGGCGCAGAATAGGATAGACCAATAGTGCTTTCTTGGCTGATTCGCGAATTTGAGCCAAGTCTACTTCTGCTCTGCTGGCTTCAGCTGGCAGTACACCCTTGAGCACCAGCACGATCACAATGCCTTCTTGATCGTTTTCTTTGATTAACTGTGTTGCCATCTGCGTTATTTTTGCGGGCAGAATGGCTGTGTAATCAGGTTCTAGGACAAGGAAGCGTCTAGGTGTCTCAAGCCTGACTCGATTCAGTGTGGGTATGCCATGCTGATCGACTTCTACGTGGTAGAAGCCTTTGTCAATCTGTGCATCATCGTAGTTGACGGTTTCAGTGGAGCCGCTGTAGGCTAGTAAGCCGTCTTTGAACTTTGTTTTTGAAGGTTTGTGTACGTGTCCGCCTGCGAAGTAGTTGAATCCGTCTGGCATGAGCTCTGGTGAGCCTTCTGCTTCCATCAAGTATGGCTTCTCAATGTAGGGCAGGTCGATTGCCATGTGGAATAGGAAGATGTTGAACAGCGACTTGTCAGGCGCAGGCTTGTTCTGCTCAAGAAACATGGGTAGCTGTTCATCTGTTTTGCGCCGTGTTCGATAATTGGGCACGCCGTAGACGTAGCAGCTTTCATTGTGCCAGCTTGCGCCTTCATGCCTAGGCAGATAATGCAGTAGTCCTGCACTGTCTAGTGGGTTTAGTATGGTTCCTGTGACCATGTTTGGTGCTGAATCGTGGCCGCCGTCAACAACCAGAGTAGGGATGCCTGCGTCTTTCAAACGTTTGAAGTGGGTTATGGCGGTTTCAAGTGTGACGTTGCTGGGTCGGGCTTGATGGAAGAGGTCGCCTGCGATGAGCATGAAGTCAGGTTTGAGCTCAATGGTTTTGTCTACAACTTCTTTGAAGGCGTTGTCGAAGTCTTGGCGGCGTGCATCAAGGTTGTATTGTGCGTAGCCTAGGTGCAGGTCAGCTACGTGGACAAAGCTGAAGGGCTTCACTTGGAGGGTCTCCTCTTTTTGGTTCTTATCTAGGTGTGAAATTCCCTTTTAAGTTTGAATACAATCTGCTCGGTGTCGGCGAACGCGTTCCTCTTAGTCCGCAATGATTAAATTCCTATTATATGTGCGGTTTAGTTCGCTGGAGAGAAACTTGGACAAAGCAGGATTCATGGATTATTGCGCAAAAGCAGGCTTGAATGAAAAGATTACTCAGGTGAGCACAGGACTTGTGGCGAAGTTTGAGGATTTTCTCAAGAAAGGAAAGGAGAAAAAGGACTTCATTAGCGCCTCACCTAGTGATGTGCAACGTTATGTCGAGTATCTGGTTGAGGAAGGGAGAAATACGATTGATAATTTTGCGGCTCTCCTCAGATACGCTCGCTTCGTGAACAAGCGGGAAATAATATCCTTCTTGTTCGGATACCTTGAGGGATTTGGGGCATTGGAGAAGCTATTTGATACACTGAAAGAGACCCTAGGCGAAGATCAGCGCGACAAGATATTTGAAGGCATCAGTTTGCCACCGCTCGGCGCTGATCCTAAGGATAAACCAGAAGTCACTCGGCGAATCATGGAGAGACTTGAGGCCGCACTTGATGAGAAGACATTGAAGGAGATCATGTCAAGTGGACTTGATGTTCGTCCAAGAGAATCTTATTTGCCATTGAGAGAGGAGTTCCTGAAGGCTAAGAATTTGGACGATTTTCTGAGGAAAAGGCATCAGGAATCTGTTGAGATGCTTGAAAAGCACAGGAGAGAGAAGACTATGTTCTTCGCCCAAGAGATCGACGAAGAAGTCGTTGAATACGTGCGGAACAACCCTGAGATCATGGGTGGAGTCAGGGAAGGAGACGTGATTTATGAGACCAAGA
>CAYLSJ010000166.1:0-2984 GCA_964386655.1 uncultured Candidatus Bathyarchaeia archaeon
GAGACTGCTCGAGAAGCATTGGAGAAAGGCGCTGACATTGTGATTGCTGGGCGGTATATCACGCAGTCAAAAGACATCAAGCGTGCTGTGAGGGAGTTTCTAGAGGTTACGCCTGAAATGCGCGAGGACATTGACTTGTATCGCGTGCATGTGGAATAAGAGGACGCTGACCAGCGTTACTCTTTTCTTTTCCGTGTACGTCCTGCACTGCGTGCAGCAATCAATCCGACTTTTTGACCTGGAGGTGCATGTCTTCCCACTGTAGTGACTTTGCGGGCTCCTCTGTGACTGCTACCATAGGGATGTACAGCAGCGACCATGGCAACGCCTCTAGGACGTTGATACTTCTGTCCTTTGGCATGCTTCAAGTGATAGCGCGGACCAGCTTTAAGAAAAGGTTTGTCAACTCGTCCCGCTCCTGAAACTACACCTATCATGGCTCGGCACAAATCGTTTAGATATGTGGTTTTTCCGCTTGGAAACTTTATCATCGTACCTAAGGGTGTGCGTGCTACGACTGTGGCGTAGGCGCCGCTGGAACGGCAGACTTTGCCTCCGTCGCCTGGGTGCAATTCAACATTACATACCATGGTGCCTGGAGGTATGTCTCCTAACGTGAGGATGTTACCGATGTCGACTGATGCCTTGCTGCCCATCTGTATGGCTTGACCTTGATAGACGCCTTCGGGCACAACAGTGTAGAAGTCTTTGCCATTTTCAAGTCTAACGAACGCTAGTGGCGAGCCCCGTCCTGGCTCGTGGATTATCTCCTCAATTCGACCTTGAACCAGGTTTTCTATTTCTGTCTTCGACAGCGGTGGGTATTGAACTGCGGCTACTCTCTTATGCGTGGCTGCTCTGAAGGCTGATCCGCCTCGTCCGCGTCGTTGAACTCGAATTCGTTTGCCCATGCATCTCACGTAGTCGTATAACCTAGGCAACCGCCTATATAAAACTGCTATTCATATTGCAGTCTGTTGGATCGAGCCAAGAAGGAAACGTTAACGTAATAAACAAGTCTATAGCTTACCATCGCCTAGCAACAAGAAGGTGAAATGATGATGGAAATGTTCGACGCTAATTCCGCGTATCGTTTCATGGAAAAGATTGTGAGAGACATCGGAAACAGAGAATCAGGAACAGATTCTGAGCGGCTTGCGGCAGAACGAATCAAAGCATGGTTTGAAGAATTCGGTCTCAGCAGCATACGAATGGAGGAATTTGAGGTCAAGACGAGCCGCATCCTAAAAGAGGCGGCAGCTCTTCCAGATGGCACGCAGCTAGCATGCTCAGCAGTTGGAAATTCCCTATCAACACCGGCTGAGGGTATCGAAGGGGAAGTCGTGATGCTCGAATCAACATCTCAAGAGGCGCTTGAAAGCATCAAGAACAAGATAGCTGCTGTGAACATAGTTCTTTACGAGAAGGATTTCTACAAGGTTTTGAAGGCTGAGCCTCTTGCATTGATTTATGTCTCCAGAGCACCTTTGGCGCCAAACGTCTTTCGTTCAATCAGGGCTGAATACACAGAAAAGCAAAACATTCCAGCAGTATCAATGGCACACGACGACGTATTGAATCTGCTGAAAGGCAAAAAAAGGCTGAAGATTACTACAGAAGTGGAGAAAATCACTGCCAAAACCCAGAACGTTATTGGTGAAGTACATGGAGCGCTCGAGGACGAAGACATCTTGCTAGGCGGACATTATGATACTGTCAGAACCGTTATCGGAGCACATGACAACGCTGCAGGAATAGCCGTTGCCCTCGAATTGGCAAGAATTCTAGCTAAGGAGAAACTGAACCGCACACTAAGGTTAGTAGCATTTGGCTCTGAAGAACTCGGATTGCGCGGTTCTTTCCATCATGCAGAGAACCCTGAAAACGTCAAGAAGCTCAGGTTTTGTCTTAACTTAGACGTTCATGGGATATTGTTAGGAGCATTGACTGCCACGGTCTTAGGACCTGACGACGTGAAGTCACTGCTGCGTTTCACTGCTAAGGAACTCGGGATACCTCTGCAGATAACTAGCGAGCTTGGCTTAGGAGGCTCAGACCATATGCCGTTAGCCTTTTACGGTGTTCCATCAGTTTCTCTGTCGCGCACTGGAGGAGCAGCGCAGATAATGCATACAAGTCTTGAGGACTTGCGTTGGTGTGGTCCGGAGGCTTTCACAACTACGGGTAGGCTGACCCAGACATTATTGGAAAGATTGTTGAAGGCTGAAGAATTGCCGTTTGAGAAAGAAATCCCCGCAGACATCACTAAAGCATTGACCAAAAGATTCCAAGACTCGGGAATCAAGAAGAAAAATCTCTAAGAGCTTATGCGGCGACCCAAGCTTGTCAACGCATGCATGCTGATACCTGTGAAGACCTGTTGAGGAGCGCCGTAGGGCTTAAGTGAGCAATTGGATTTTCTTGTAGCTTTCTCAGGCGTCACCTATGAAGTCAGGAACAAGAGTCCTTCTGTTATCAGCATTCTTCACAAACATTGGAGCAGGCATATTCTGGCCCTTTTTGGGTCTGCGTCTCTACGACCTCGGCGCAAGCTATCTGCAAATCGCTCTACTGGATTCCTTGTCTGCTATAATGTACTTGCTTTCAAGAATGTGGGGTGCGACCTCTGATTATTATGGGCTGAGAAAGCCCTTTGTTATTAGCGGGAGCTTTCTGTCAGCCATGCCGATTTTTCTATGCGGCTTTGTCTCCTCGCCTGTTTTGATAACTGTCTTTTTCATGGTGAGTTCTTTTTTCTCGTCCATAAGTGCTTCATCATTCTTGGCAGCGCTAACGTCAGTCGAGGACAAAGGCAAAGTTGTTGGTTGGTATTCAATGCTCACTGCGATTGGATGGGCTATAGGAACGTTTTCCATGGGCTTTATCCACGAATATTATGGAGCCTTCAGCGTCTTCGCAGTTGCAGCCTTCCTGATAGTCATAGCTGCCGCCGCTGTTTTGTGGTATCCAAAAGAGATACGTTT
>CAYLSJ010000167.1:0-2973 GCA_964386655.1 uncultured Candidatus Bathyarchaeia archaeon
ACTCTGGACACAACTGTCCATGTTTCCAGCATTTCAGAATCAATGCATGTAACCTCGTCTGCCAACTTCAGAGTTGCCTCCGAGAAGTGTCCTCTTGGAAAGCCTCCAACCAAAATTGCAGGCTTGTTCTTCTTAGCGAGGCCTGAGATTGCTAGTTCGAGAGGCTGAGGCTTGCCGAGCCTACTTAAAGCCAGTAGTGCTGATGGTTCAACCTTACGAATTAGCTGGGTCAAGGTCTGATGCTTTAAAGCAAGCAAAGGTTTCTTGGCCTCTTGAGGCGGAATTCGCCCACGTTCGAACAACTGTTCCATCAAACTCACGAAGCGGTCATAGTTTCTGGGCAGCCTAGTTTCAGAATTAACCAAAATAACGTAGTCATTCAGTGTGTGTACGTAGACCTGGAGAAGCCCTTCTTTGTTCAGCGGAGACCCCAAAGCCTCGAGCAGGGCAAAGTGCACGATGTCAGGTCGCCCACGCTTCTCGCCTTGCTCAAGCCTCCTCATTGCTGCATGATGATACGAACGGTCTAGGAGAACATGCTGAGGATGTGTGCGACGTAGCTTTGCCCGTTTTCTGACCGCTGGATGAGTCCACAGACTTTCAGGAATCGTTTCTAATGCTGATTCAGCTATGATAAGGGTCAGCATGATGTCCGTCTCATCCTTTCCTTGAGGATTGTCTCGGCTCAGAATTATGTTTTCTGGCTTTGACCCTGAACCATACAAGCCTCTTGAAGTTGCAGCAGCGCTTGACAGAGTCTCCTAGTCGACTGGCATGGCGCTGTTGGTGTTGAACAGTGTAGGGAAAACTCTATTTAGATAGTGAATCACCGATAATACTTGCACATGATGATTAGAGGTGAAATGATGAGGTTTCCACGTAAGATGCTACTTATGCTCTTAGCTGCCGCCGCCATGGTCTCTCTTGCAGGCGCATCGGCATATGTATGGTATTTCCGCATTAAGGCACCTGTGGTCTACGGCGAATCATTGGAATTCTGGTACACAGATGACGCACTTAACGGGGTATGGCAGAAGATAGGACTAAATCAAACTGTCTCACGCTCAGCCGTAGATCTGACTAAAGGGATTTTCAACGTTAAGGTGTTGGCTAACAATACGGCTCTACGACCAGCTGGATTAAGAGTTGAAATCAAAGCAGTTGACACCGCAACAGGTGAGCCTACGAGCTTCATTGGCTTCAATGTTTCAGGAATCGGTTTCAATTGGGCAAGCATAGCTTGGGAACAAGTGCTTCCAGCCGACAGCCTGACCAGCCTGGACATAAAGTATGTTTTGAGCACCGAGGCGCCACCAGGATATACAGGCTTTCAGATTACGTGGACAGTTGGTCTCTTTGAAACCGCAGAGAAAGAAGAAATAGAATTCATCACTCTGGACAAGGGCTATCACTCTGGGCACACGAGCAGCGCTTACTATGTCATCCAAGACGTTGAGACTTGGACAGGCGTTTGGAATCAACATGTAGGATTCATGGTTGATTCCTTTGAGATGCCTGAAATAGATTTTTCAAAATATACAGTGATTGCTGTGTTCATGGGAGAAATGCGTACAGGCGGATACGCCATACAGGTTTATGATATAATCGATGCAGACTCCTCGATACTCGTGAAGGTGGAGAAGACAGAGCCTGGGCCAGACTGCGTAGTGACGCAGGCGCTTACTCAACCGTATCACATAGTTCAGATAGCCAAGACGGACAAACCCGTTTACTTTGACACGGTCACAAGAATCATAGAAAGCCCATAAAAAATGTTCAATTGCTTCAACGTTGAGCGCAGAGCACAAGAAGTAGGAAAATTTCATACCGCTGGTCTAGACGGATTGTTGCCTTACTTTCGCTCATGTCTCGCCTAACCGCAAGTGTCTTGCGCGACTAGTCTTAAAAGCACAAAGGAGTCTGAAGCCGTGTCTAGTTACCGCCAAACGCTTCCTCTCTCCAAAGGGTTTGAGGTGGAAGAAACATGAAAAAGGTAACTTTCGATGACTCTTCCATCAATGACGGTTATAATGGGTTAACTCGGATTCAATGAGGTTATTAATCTGAATTCAAATCAAGAATTCTGGGTTCATAACACTTTTTGACAGCGTTTTTTCATTCATGACGTATGGCAGACTTTGGCTTGCTCTTCTCGCTTATTCTCCTGGCTCTGACATTTGTCATAATTGGCATGTGTTTCATAGTCTACATGATGATTCTCGGCGAAAGAGAAAAACGCATGAAACCCCAAGCTGTTTCTGCACCAAGCCAAGAGTCAGAACGAGCATGCCCACACCATTTTGGATACCTAAGCGGACACCCAGTGAACAAACCCATTCCCGAAGAATGCTTCGGCTGTCTAAAAGCAGTTCAATGTGTGAACCAGAAAGAAACCGCAGTTGAAGCTGAATCGGCTGAATCTGCTGAGTCTGCTGAATCCATTGAACCGGCTGAAGGCGAATAGGCGGATTCTTCATTCGAGAGAAAGCCAAAAGAAGATATTTGCCTCTCCTTCCATAATCCTCTGCAAACATGGGCCTGGGAACAGTTGGATGAATGAGACTAGACAGATAGCGTTGCAGCGCATACGCACTCTCTTTGAATTGGCTAAAGAAAACGTCAGCAAGGAGCCGGAACTGGCGCAGCGTTACGTTCAAATCGCACGGAAAATTGCTATGAGGACGCGTTTACGACTGCCACGTGAGTATCGCCGTTTGATTTGTAGGCATTGTAAAGGTTTTATCTATCCTGGCGTCACTTGTCGTGTGCGTGTTCAGCAGAGGCGTGAGCCTCATGTGGCTGTGACGTGTTTGCTCTGTGGTAAGACATCGCGTATGCCGTTGAGGAGCCGTGAGAAGAGAAAATGATGACGTCTAGGATGAAGCGTCGTTTGAAACGAGAGTTTAGCAACAGTAGACCTACGGTTTGGGTTGGCAAGGAAGGGGCGACTCCGCAGATTCTGAATGAGGTTAG
>CAYLSJ010000168.1:0-2940 GCA_964386655.1 uncultured Candidatus Bathyarchaeia archaeon
CTGTTCTTCAATTGCTCCAAAGCAAACTGCACGATTTGCTTACCATAACCCTTGCCACGCTGCTCTGAGTCAACACCTACATTGCTGATTAGCCCTCTATTCGGCGCAAACTGCAGAACACCTACAATCTGGTCACCCTTGTTGACAAAGAAAATCTTCTCCTGAGAGTAAATGAAATTCAAGAATTCATCAGGAAGCTCGTGCATGTGCTCCAACGCCCTCGACAAAGACACATCAGGTGAGCCCCTGAGAAACCTAGCCGCAGCCTCAACGAACCTGCGCATCTCGTCTCTCTGCACCTGCTTGAAATGCAACCCAGAAGCCTGCTCGAAATCCCTGTCAAGCTGGCACACCATTCGATAGCAGTCGTCAAACTCCTTGAACCCAGACTTCTTGAACTGGGCAATGGCAGCTTCCTCTTTGTCAGACAACGTCACAACCGCATATGCAACGCCTTTCTCGGATGCTATCTTCAGCGATTCTGCAGCAAAGTCAGCAATATCTTCTTCAGAAAGGGGCGTCTCAACTAAACGCATAATAGCCATAGGCGTTCCAGGCGAAGCTAAAAGCTGCAATGGTTCCTTTCCTACAGCAACAATGCCTATTGGGTTTGTGTCTTTTGCCAAGACCCAGTGGGGCAGCTTCATAGCCTGAGCTTGCTGAGTATACTTTGAAACTTTCTCCAGAACTGCTTTGGCTTCAGGGTCGTCGTGAGCGTAAACCTTCAACATTGTGGTCTCCTTTGTAGCAATCGGCTGAATTTGCCTTTTTGCTTGTGGAATAGCTTTATAGATTTGTCGCTTTGCAAGAAAAAGCGCATAGCTATGTTGAGAACGTATTCTTTATTTCGTCGAGCCATTCCTTAGCGATAGCAGGTGTAGCATAATTGTTCTCGCATGGAAAATTGCTGCATTCTCCACAGAATCTCAAGCCTTTTTTCTCAGCGCATTGCCATATCGTGCACTGCATATTCCTATGCGCCTTGCAGCCATTGCATTTCTGAGTCAGATACAATTTGCAGGCACCACAGTAAAGACCGCAGGGAGCGCCCAGCTCTGGCATACACTTTCACTTCGGCGATGAAGACAGCCCAAAACCTATTTAAAACTATGCTCAAGCTAAGCAGGTTCCAGCGAAGTGGTCAAACCTAAGAGGCGGCAGCATCGTGAAGAAGAAATATTGCTGTTTCTGTGGCAAAAAACTCGCATTCAAAGCTCTCAGTGACGGAAGTAGAGAACAGTACTGTGAGAAATGTGATCATGTGTTCTTTGACTCGCCTAGCCCAGCCGTGATTGTAGCTGTTTCCAATGATGACAGTGTTCTAATAAATGAAAGAGGACTTATCGCAGGCTACATTAAACTGGGAGAAACAGCGGAAGCAGCAGCAATCCGCGAAGCCCGTGAAGAAGTAGGACTGGAAATCTTCGACCTAAGCTTCGTCAACACTTATCCTGCCAAAGACCGCAACCTCTTGATGATAGGATACAAGGCGAAAACGAAAGATACTCGGCTGAGAAAATCACGTGAACTCAAAAAGGCAGTGTGGTGCAATCTAAGCAAGCCGTTGCCCTTGCGCCCACACTCCATCGCAGCTCGTCTTGTGAGACAAAGCTTTCATGGAGCAAGAACGTCTGGTGCTGCTAAGGCTAGATTCATAGCACGGGCGTGAGGATACGTCGAAAACCTGCGCTACAACCAGATCCTCATGTAACTTCCCCATTCCACTTCGCTTCAAAAGCATGGTTTTGATGTCGATATGAAAACCACAAGAGTCTTCTTCGACAGGTTCTCAGAGGAATATGAAAATCAAAGCAGAGACAGGCATGTGTTCTACAGATGGTTGCTTGAGACCATCGTGAAGCAGGTTGAAAAAGATGAATGTGAGATATTCGATTTAGGAACAGGCAGCGGCGAACTGGCAATAAGACTTGCGATGAAGTTTCCGAAGTCTAGAATCGTAGGGTCAGATTTTTCCAGAGGAATGATAACTCAAGCCCAAAGGAGGAAAGACAGAATCGGCGTCAAAAATGTGCAATTCATGGTTTTTCCGATGGAAAGCCTCAGAATCGAAAAAGCTGACTACGTTGTCTCAAATCTTGCATTTCATCACATCAAAGATAAAGAGGGAGTCATCTCCCGAATCTGCCACATTCTTCCAACTGGAGGCAAACTGATCATAGGAGACTGGTTCAAACCCAGCTTGGAATACCGAAAGCAAGTTGAAAGACTGAGGCAGACCTGTCCGAGGAAAGCATTAGAGTTTGACAAAAGTTGGAGACAAGCATTGAAGGCTATGACTAAAGAATACCGAGAAAAACACCCAAAGGAATACCCAGTCTGCCCAACCACTATGAAAGCAACAATGAGGAAAGCAGGCTTTGCTAAGCAGAGAATAATCAGATCTCCGCTACAGAATTTCGCTGTTGTGATCGGAGTAAAATAGCTATTCCCTTGCAGCGGATAAGCATCAGATTAAAGTTCTTGAAGTTCTCAATGAACTTTTAGGTGGCAGAGAATGGAAAAGCTTGTCTCGGTCTGTGGAACTTACTGCGGCTTCTGCCCTGCCTTCAGAAAGCACCAGTGCCCAGGATGCCGCAAGGTCAACGAGAAGGCTAAACTTTCATGCGCTATGTATCGCTGCGCACGTGACAGAGACATACGCTCATGCTTCCTATGCGAGGAATTTCCATGCAAGATCCACTTTGAGAAAGGGCTCATCTACAAGCATTCGTTTCTCAAGGCTCTGAAGAAATCGGACTTCTCAATTGCCAGAGAAGCTGTGGGGAAACCAGATTAAACCTGCACCTAGGCAAGGTGTATTGCCAACATGAAGATCAACTACCGCAAGCTGGGTGAGAAGCATCTTTCTATAGCAAAGCAAGTCACCAGAAAGCTGCAGGCGAACAATGATGTAATCGGAGTCGCTGTTTTTGGAAGCAC
>CAYLSJ010000169.1:0-2939 GCA_964386655.1 uncultured Candidatus Bathyarchaeia archaeon
CCATAACAAGGATATTCTTCATTTGGTTTCTTCTGGTTCAGAACAACCTCCATATTACGATCTAGCTGATCTAGATCAAAGGCGAATTCTTGTGAATAGGCATCTCTATGACTGTCTGGGCCATCCCAATTACATGTCACGCGCCATGCACCTTTAACAGGGAAAATGTATTTGTTCTTGTTTTCATACTGAACCACTGGAATGCTGATTCGCGTATTCTTTTCCTTTCTATCTTCAACATAAAAGACGACAAAGACTAGTTCATCGATTGGATCGCTTGCGATGATTCTGAAGCGTTCATTCATGAAACCTGACTCCTGACGAGGTTCTAAGGTTGTCGTGGTGGACAAGCAATCTTTGTCCCAGAACTTATCTGTCCCAAGAAGCACGTGCACACTTCCATTTCGAAGTATTTCTCGATAGCCTTCTTTCTCATTCAAGAATCTATCTGCAAAATCAGACAGAGCTTCTGACCGCTCTTGTAATATTTCTTCTGAATAAGATATTTGCTTTCGACTTTTGTCTTTTGCCCTCAAATCAAAAATGTATTTCTTAAGATGAATAGTTTCATCTGTAGTATTCTTTATTCGAATAGCCCTTAGCAAGAAGTCAGATTCAAGTTGCTCCTCGAGTGCACCAACCTTGCGAACCACATTGATCAGATATTGAGAGGGAAGAAAACTTATCATCATGCCAAATCACGATCAGTATCGCGGTTTGAGCAGAATAAAAGCATTACTGATATCCCGCGCGCAAATATGTCCCTTAGGTCTTCAAATACAAAGTATATTACAGAAATATGCACTATAGCATCTGGTGAAGTGATTCGGGACTTAACGGGATGGAATGCTATGAGCAAGTTCGAGAGTGTAAAGGTGTTGACGTCAAGAGTTATTTATGATGGACCGAATAGGCGCCTCGTCGCAGATACGATTGAGTTTGCTGACAAGTCACATTATGAATACGTTTATTTCAAGAATGGGGGCGCTGTTGGCGTTTTGGCTTGCACTGGTGATAACAAGGTGCTCTTAACAAGGCAATATCGACATCCACTACACCAAACTATTTTGAACATGCCTGGAGGAGCCGTCGAAGAAGGAGAAGACGTCTTGGAGGCAGCAAAAAGAGAATTCGAGGAAGAAACAGGCTTCACCACCGAAAAATTGCTATGGCTAGGAAGATACAGCCCAGGTCCAAATTCAAACGTGATTGTGGACCTATTTTTTACACGCGACTTTCAACAGAAAAGAGAGTTCGACAAAAACGAAACAATCAGCTTGGAATTCATAGATTTCAAGACTCTACTCAAGAGGGTATTGGGTGGCGAATGCTTTGATTCAGCACTTTCAATTGCCGTCATGTTAACGACTCTGAAGAATTTGGTCTAGTCGAGTTCCGTAATCAACTGCATCCAGCTGTGAATGATTTAAACGAAGTTGTAAAGCTATTAAATCTTATATGACTTGCGTGTGATTATGCTTTCGTGAGTAAACTTCGCAGAACTGGGTGGAAAATGTTGTTGTGGGATTCCAGTAGGGTTAATTCAGTAAAGCCTTCGGCGATTCGTAGAATGCAAGAGCTTTCCGCAGGGATGGAGAATGTTGTTCATTTGGAGCAGGGTGAGCCTGACTTTACAACGCCAGAGCATGTTTTGGAGGCGGCTGTGGAGGCTGTGAGGAAAGGTTTTACGCATTACACAGACGTGAATGGGACGGTGGAACTGCGTGAGGCTATAGCTGAAAAGTTCAGAAAGGAGAATGGCATTGATGCTGATCCACAAACTGAGGTAACAGTAACTTCAGGTTCTCAGGAAGCCATGTTTATTGCTGCATTCGGGTTTCTAAATCGGGGTGACGAAGCCCTAATTCTTGATCCATATTACCCGGCATGTTTTGAGGATACTTTGCTGGCAGAGGCGGTGCCTGTCACGTTTCCACTTAATGAAAAGAAAGATTATGGAATAGAAATGGAAGCCTTGGAGAGGAAAATAACGAAGAGAACTAAGATGATTTGGATGTGTAATCCGTCTAATCCAACTGGGTATGCGTTCTCAAAACGGAACTTGGAAGTTATAGCTGAGGTAGCGCAGAGACGTGACCTAATTGTTTTTGCGGATGAGATTTACGAGAAGATTGTCTACGATGGTGTGAGGCATATCAGTATAGGTTCATTGCCTGGTATGGAAGAGAGAACAATCACGGTGAACGGTTTTTCGAAGGCTTATGCTATGACTGGGTGGAGGATTGGATACATTGTGGCTGAAGAGAGGCTTTCAGCTACTTTGCGGAAACTTCACTATTATGCTGTTTTGTGTCCTAACGCTATTTCGCAACGGGCAGCTTTTGCTGCTTTGACTGAACCGCAAGATTGCGTTCACGAAATGGTAAAAGAATATGCTAGGAGAAGAGAATTTGTGCTTAGCGAACTTGGAAAGATTGAACACTTGTTCTATACCATACCAAAAGGAGCATTCTACGTTTTTCCAAACTTCTCAAATTATGATAAATCGGATGAAGAGATGGCATCGCATTTGCTAAAGGAAGCTAGAGTTGTTACTGCGCCTGGCTCGGGCTTCGGGAAAGCTGGTGAAGGACATTTAAGAATATCATACTCCGTCTCCTACGAGCAAGTCAAGGAAGGAATGAACCGAATCAAAAAGTGTCTGGAGCATAAAACTTAGATTATTTTGACATGAAATGGCGAAATCTCCCGACAACGGAACTCTAAGTTCTGATTTCGCTTTCTTCCAATTTTAACCAAGTGATGAACTAGTCTATAAGGACTGAAAAAAGAAAGCTCTGCTATCGTTGCTCTCTTTTCTTTACTTCATTGTAGAGCATCACTCGATAACTGTGTTGTTAATTACATCGTATTCCAGAAGCAAATACGAGTTTTCTAGTTTCTTGCATTCTCTCAGTTTTAGGGCTTTCAACAAATGC
>CAYLSJ010000170.1:0-2909 GCA_964386655.1 uncultured Candidatus Bathyarchaeia archaeon
TTCCATTTTGCAGACAACATCCAAAGCCATTTTCTGATCACTCGCTTTAGTGAGCGTCTATTGAAGTGGCTAATCTGATTTTCGATAGAACCGAAGGAACTTATGGAGGGAGCGTATTAGTCATTTTTCTTCGATTTGGGTATTCCTATCCATCTTGGAGTCCTATTCATGTATTCTTTGTATTCGTCTCCATACTGGTTGAGGCAGATTCTTTCCTCAGCAGTTACTGCGTGAGAATAAGAGATTACCACAATAATTGCTAGTAGCAGAAAAATCCAGGAAAGACAGGCTATGCTTATGCCTGTGTCTATTAGGATATCGCCAACATACATGGGATGTCTTGAAATACGGTAAACCCCTCCGGTGACTGGCTTGTCCACTGGAGTAGTGTGAAAGCTCAGCATTGCCAGAAATACACAAACATACCAAGTAGATAGGTGAGTAAGCCAGCAGAGAACCAAGAAGTGCCCAGTTTCAGAGGTAAAAATATACTGTAAGCATAAAGGGCAAAGGTAATCAGCATGCCGATGCTTTCTAGCATTTTCTCCTTTTTTGTATAACCGGAGAATCCTCCTGACCCTCGTTTACCTAGTATCCTCCAGCCGATGACTGAAAGAATTAGCATGGGAATGACAAGAATCCAAGCGTTCCATAAGCCTAGTTCAAATTCTGGTACAAGAGACATGATTTCTCTCTCTTATGCTCGCATTTCTTGCGTATAGAGCTTTTCTCCTTAAGTTATTAATGCAACTTGAATGAAATAAGGGGGGCAATCAGAGATTTCCGACACAATTCACATAAAACTGAAGCAGGGGACTTAACCTGTTTGGAGGTGATTGCATGAATTGGTTAGTTCTCAGCATGGTCACAATAATCTCTTGGGGCTTTGTGGGTTTTTTCTTAAAGCTCGCTTCCAACTACTCACATTGGCCTGAAATATACATTGTATCAAACCTTGCTATACTTGTGGCCTCTCTGCTGATTTACATAAGCCAAAGACCTTCCATTAGTGTGGGCTCTTCAGGCTTCAACTATGCTATGGTAGCTGGTATCATGATGGCTCTGAGCGCCATCTCTTTCTATGTAGCCATAGAGGTAGGGAAAGCCATCATTGTTATTCCATTAACGTCCCTCTACCCAGTCGTAACAATTGTACTGTCTTACCTGATTCTACACGAGCAGATATCACTTACAAAAGGCGTAGGCATAATACTAGCACTGGTCGCGTTAGTCCTTGTCGCACTCGAATAGTTCCAATTAAAAGAGCCCTCATCTTTCTAAGCCCTCAGCTCTGTTAGTCTTTAATATTAACTTCATTTAGTCTTCTCTTTTAGGTGTGAGTGATGGAATTGGGCATACCGTCTATTTCGGCAGTAGTTGCTGCTATAGGCGTCTTAATCGGTTTTGTCTTCACTGCCCTACAACTGAGAGACTTGGTCAAAACCCGACAATCAGACCTTCTAATGAGGATGCACCTTGTCTTCAGCTCAAGAGAGTACTGTGACGCAGCCCTCAAAATGCTCTCTACCAACTACAAAGACTATGATGATTTCATAGAGAAATACGGTCGACCCTTTGCTGAAGGACCAGTTCAAACAGAGTTCCTTATGATGTGGATGTTCTTTGAAGGAATAGGAATTCTCACATATAGAAAACTCGTAGACATACGTCTTGTCGCTGACCTCTTCGCTGTAGAACCTATCTGGGAGAAATCGAAGCCGTTGGTTGAAGCCTTGAGAAGAAAGACGAACAACCCACACATTGGAGAATGGACCGAATACCTCTCAAATGAAACAAGAAAAATTCAGCGGCAAACTTCCATAACAGCTTGAACACACAACAACCCTCCTTTTCTTTGTGTCCTCATTGAATCCGAATGCCAAGCATAAAGCAAGGCTCTTCAGTTTTTCTTTCTTCTCCAGACGAGAGGGAATGGAGGTGGTATCCTGCCGGTGATCAAGAGAGCTAGTAGGAAACCCGTTTTCAGTCAAATGTGAGCAGTCTGAGCACGGTTTGAGGCACGTCCTCGTAGTTTCTAAGAACGAGGAACTTCCCCTTCCCAGCCTCAGCTAGTCGTCGACAGTTTTCGAAATTCACCACTTTTCCTCTTGCACTCGGAGTCGCCAGAACATGCAGCGCTGGGTATTCTTCAGCTGTTGGAACAGGGTCTTCTGTGGTGTGTATACCGTCTGTTATGAGGATGCCGATCTTGGCTTTGAAAGAGGCGCTCGCCATTTGTTTCAAGCCTGTGTCTAAGGCTCCTTTGATGTCGGTGAAGCCCTCAGGCTTCTGCTCTAATATTTCCCTTATGAGCCTGTGCAAGTCTTTGTGCGCATTTATGTCCTTGAGAGTCGAGACTTTGCTGCTGAACAAGAGAACAGCGAATTCCTCATCCTTCAGCGCATGTGAGAGGACGCCTGTGCACAGGGCTGCTGTCAAGATTTTTCTTCCAGCCATCGAACCTGACTGATCCATCATGAGGACTAGGGAACGTTTGACACGGGATGGTTCTTTGGACACTATGGTGTCATTGGTGACCCTCATGGTCTCTGTGTAGTTGTCAATCGTTTCATCCCAGTCCACTTCTCTGCCAGCTTCATAGTTGACTCGTCTCATCAGAGGTGATTTGGCTCCGGTGAGGTAGATTTCTTCAGCCTTCCTCAGGACGCTGTCAGTGTACGTGTGCAGAATGAGATCGTAGACCTTCTCATGAAGCCAAGGTCGAACCTTGTGAAAAACCTCTAAGAAAACCTCAGGGTTCGCTCCTTGTACATCTTTGACGTATTCGGGGTCACTGTTAAGCTGTTCCGCAACTTTTTCAGGTCTGTCCTTGGCGTAAGACCTTAGCGTGTAAATCTCTCTCATCGCAAGCGATTTGTTGGGCTGTTTGGCAACGGTCTTCTTTTTCA